>NZ_CP022371.1 GCF_002220095.1 Bosea sp. AS-1 | reverse complement strand
CGATGGCGAGCCGCACTTCACATTGAGCCAGGTGGCCCTCAACGACCTCATCATGATCGTCGCCTTCGCGCCCATTGTCGGGCTTCTTCTTGGCCTGTCGGCGATCACCGTGCCGTGGGAGACGCTGCTCCTGTCGGTCGCGCTTTACATCGTTGTGCCCGTGATCATCGCCCAAGTCGTCCGCCGGTCGATCATGGCGAGCGGCGGCGAGCCTGCCCTGCTTCGTCTCCTGAAAACCCTGCAACCGCTCTCGCTCGTCGCGCTGCTTACGACGCTGGTGCTGCTGTTCGGGTTCCAGGGCGAGCAGATCCTGGCGCAGCCGCTGATCATCGCCATCCTGGCGGTGCCGATCCTGATCCAGGTCTATTTCAATTCCGGTCTTGCCTATCTGCTCAACCGCGCAACCGGCGAGGCGCATTGCGTCGCGGCGCCGTCAGCGCTTATCGGCGCCAGCAATTTCTTTGAACTGGCGGTCGCCGCGGCCATCAGCCTCTTCGGATTCAATTCCGGCGCGGCGCTGGCGACAGTGGTGGGCGTCCTTATCGAGGTTCCGGTGATGCTGTCGGTAGTCAAGATCGTAAACGGTACGCGCGGTTGGTACGAGGCCGGCCCGGCGGTCAAGCGACGTGTCGCAGCAGGAGGACGGGTGGCGGAGACGGGGATCCGAGAGGCCTTCCGTGGCTGATTCCATGAATGTCGTCATCCACCACAATCCCGAATGCGGCACATCGCGCAACGTGCTCGCCATCATCGAGGCGGCGGACTATCGCCCGACCGTGATTGAATACCTCAAGACGGGTTGGACCAGGCCACAGCTTCTGAGCCTGTTCGCTGCGGCTGGCCTCACCCACGCACGGCATTGCGTGAGACCAAATCGCCGGCCGCAGAACTAGGATTGCTGGACCCTGCAGTCGACGATGAGACGTTGCTCGCCGCCATGATCGAGCACCCGGTGCTGGTCAATCGGCCGATTGTTTGCACGGCCAAGGGCGTGAGGCTGTGCCGGCCGAGCGAGACGGTGCTGGATCTTCTCGACCGTCTTCCGCCAGGACCATTCCGCAAGGAAGACGGTTCTCTGCTGATCGACGCGGAAGGGCAGCGAGCCGGCTGATCCCGTCGGTCCACAAACCTCAAGTGCAAGCTCAATGATGACAGGCGCTCGCCTGACCGGAGTAGCTGGCGCGGAGCTCAGCCAGCACGCCCGGGGTCACGATACACCCTCCGTTTGGCAACACTGCGCGCTGCCGATCGTCGCCTCTCGCGACGCCTGAACGGTCGCGACAACAGCATGGGCGCGGTCAGGTCCGCGTAGTCGTTGGCTCGCTATCGAGCCGCAGGCTGAGAAGCGCCACGAAGGCGGCCAAGCTTACGCTCGTCGACAACGCAAGAGCCGCGAGAGCGCCGTAAGCGTCGATCACCAGGCCGAACGCGAGCGGCGCGCCGGCCTGGAGCAGGCGCGAGGGCGCGCCGAGTATGCCTTGGCGCAGGCCGTAGCCGGCCGGCCCGAAGATGGCGAGCGGTAAGGTGCCTTTTGCGATCGTGAGCACGCCGTTGCCTGCACCGTGCAGGAGCGTGAAAGCGGCTGCTGCCGGGCCGCCGAACGTCAGGAGAGTCGCCGCCCCAAGGGGGTGCGCTAGCGCGGCGAGCCGGGCAGACACGAGCGGGTGATAGCGCAGAAGAAAACCAAACTCCAAGAGTCTCGCGCCGACCTGGGCTGGCCCAATCAGCGCGCCCGCGGCGACGGCCGCGGCCGACGACGCCCCGGCGGCTTCGAGCAACCGCGGCAGGTGAGCGGCCATCGCCGTCGACACGAACCAGGTCACGGCAAAGACGAACGCCAGCAGCGCCATCGCGCGCCGCGCAGAGGGTCCGGAGATGCCAGCCTCGGCCGAGGAAACCTCTGGGAGGTCGCGGGCCGCTGAAGCCGCGGCCGGTATCAGAAAGCGGTTCGTGGGCAGGCCGGTGAACAGATGCAGGCTGGCCCAGGCTAGGCAGGCACCGCGCCATCCGAGCTCGGCTTCGGACAAGGCCGACAGCGGCCAGCCGACCGTGCTGGCAAAGCCGGCGATCAAGCTGATGCCCGTGATCGGTCCGCGTGCGTCACGTCCATAGAGGTGCGCCAAGGTCGAAAAGGCCGCATCGTACAGGCCGAACGCCATGCCGGCCCCGAGAACGATCCAACCGAGGACCGAGAGCGTCACGCCGTTCGCGACGGCGAGCAGCGCGAGACCGCCCGAGAAGACGAGGCTCGAGAGGACCAGCACCGGCCTGCCGCCGCGCGCGTCGATGGCACGGCCGGCGGCCGGCCCGAGCAGGGCCGAGACGACGAGCCCCACCGAGAACGCCCCGAAGACCCAGGACGGCGGCACGCCGAGATCTCGCGCCATCGGCACGGCGAGGATCGCGGGCAGATAGTAGGTGGACGCCCAGGCCAGCGTCTGGGCGGTCCCCAATGCGACTACGACACCAGTCGTCCTCGCTGCTCCGCTCATCCGCAGCAGCTTGCGCGCGCCGTTGAAAGGGCGGGAGGCGCGGCGCAGCCGCATCCGGCTTCGCCTTCGGCCTTTGCGACCGCGTTGGCCACGCAGCATGCGCCGACGCCTGCCGGGGAAGGCCCGCCGCAGCAGCCGGCCGACTCGTCCCAGGATCGGTCGGTCGAGCAGACGCAGGTTTCGTGCAGGACGAACTCGCCCTTGTTGGCCGCTGCGAGATCGCCGGCAATCGCCGCTGAGTTCGAGCGGATCTGCTCGTAGCCGGTCGTCATAAGGGAGGAGAGGGTCTTTCCGACAGCGCCGCCGAAAAAGGCCATCTAACGAAGATAGCGGCCGCAGCACACGCCGCGCACAGAAAGCAGCTGCCGGCCAGCACTGCGGCATAGCTTCCCGTCCCGGCGACACTCGCTGCAAAAGGTAGCGGTCCGAACGCGGCACCGCTGATGCCGAAGGCGTAGGACACCCCCCGGATCGCCCCGAGGTGATCACGACCGAAATACTGCGCGTAGCCGGCCGCTTGGATGGCCTGGGTCGCTCCGAGCGCTGCTCCTGTCGTCAACGCATAGAGCCAGCCAAAGGCAGAGCCGCCGCCGAAGGCGGCCAAGGCGGAACCCGCGGCGAGTGCCAGCATGGGCACCGGCACGAGATGTCGTGGCTCGGTGCGGTCCATCAGAGCGCCTATGGCAAGGGTGGCCACAATCTGCACCCCGGCCAGAGGCGCCAAGAGTTGAAGGGCGCTGCTTCGCGCCAACCCGACCTTTTCCATGATCGAGAAATGGTTAAGCAGCAGGCCGGTGCCGATAGCGTTGCTGAGGAAGCTGGCAGCGCACAGAAGCCAGAATACGCCAGACCGCAACGCTTCGTCTCGCGTGAACGATCGCTCGACGTGCACAACCTGCGTGGGCGGCGGCAGACCGGCATCCGGGAGCAGGCCGAAAGACTCGGGGCGGTCGCGGAAGAGTCCGGCGGCAACAGGCAGGATGGTTACGACAACAATTCCAGCCAACGCCAAGTATGCCCCACGCCATCCGTATAGCTGAATGAGGAACTCTATCAGCTGCGGGAACACGACCGCTCCGGCGGCTAATCCGAGGGTGGCGCCAGCGGCCGCGATCCCCCGGCGCTGGACAAACCACAGGTTCACGACGTGCTGGCTGACGAGGCTGAGCCCGCCTACGGCTGTCCCGCGCAGCAACGCGAAGCCGAGAAGCAGCATCAGGTCCGACCGAATAAGCGCCATGAAGGCACAGGCCAGGGCCAGGCCGACGGCGATGACGGTTGCCGTGATGCGCGGGCCGCGTCTGTCGATCCAACGCCCGATGAGCGGTGCCGGAAGAATGCCAGCAAGCGTCCCGACGGTGTAGGCGAAAGAAGCCCACGTCCGCGAGATGTCGAGATCTGCGGTCATCGGGTCGAAAAAGACCGACACCCCGGCCGTTTGACCCGGCGTGGTCATGAAGGCGCCGACAATGCCAGCGGCCAGGATAATCCACCCGTAATGCACCGGTGAGGCGTCGATTACCCGGCTCTGCCGTCGCGCGTGGGCCAAAGTCGTCATCAGCAGCAGCCGCTGGCCGGCGAGGGCACTGCCTCGCCCAGGGGACCGCAGTCCTTCTTTCCGGTCGCCCCCCATGAAAGTCATTGGCGCAGAACTCTTCCGCGCCCGCCAGCGCTGGCTCGCCGCAGCACCTGTCATTCGTCCTGGGCACGAACACGAGTACGGTTTGCGAGCTGCCGCGACAGGACGACACGGCGCCGGATTGGTCAGTCGAGCAGACGCCGGTTTCGGGCAGGACGAGCTCGACCTTGTCGGCGGCCAAGAGGTCGCCGGCCAACGCCAACGCGATCAAGCGGACCTGCTCGTAGCCGGTCAGCATGAGAAAGGTCGGCGCACGGCCATAGCTCTTGATGCCGGCGGTGTAGAAGCTCGGCTCGGGGTGCGACAGCCGATCAACCGGCTCACCATCGCGAAAACGGATGGCCGCTATCGCGGTTACGTTTCTGAACGCGGTTGCTGGCACTACCGGACAATCCTCAATCATCGGCCGGGCTTCCAAAGTACGACGAAGTAAAGCAAGACGACGGAGGTTCCTCGGCCAGGGGCACTCTGTCTCAACAATCGCAGAAGCGCTCGAAACGCAGCACCGAACCTCGCTCGATCATTCCGATTTCGGGCGGCAGCAGCGCGATGCCTTCGGCGGCCGCCATCGTCGAGAGGCTTGCTGACGATCCTCTGCCAAGCATTTCGAGCACGGGCCGGCCGGTTTCGTCTCGTCCGCATATCCTGACCGGCACAAACTCTGTGCGTCCCAGCTTTTTGGCGCAGGTGAAGCCAGCCACTGCGGGCTGCCAGTCGGGCCCGGTCTCGCGAAGGCCCGCGATCGCGTGGATCGCCGGCAGCGCAATCTGGCGGAACGTCACGAGCGCCGCATTCGGATTGCCCGGCAGACCAGCGAAGAACATCGACCCGATGGTGCCGATCTTGAGCGGCTTCCCCGGACGCATCGCCACTTTGAGGACGTCCAGATTGGCGCCCAAGCCGTCGAGGACAGCGACGATGTGGTCTTCCTCACCCGCCGAGACCCCTCCGGTCGTGACGAGCGCATCGCAGGCCCTGGCCGCTTTGCTGATCGTCTCGGAAAGCGCCTCCGGCCGGTCCGGCACGATTCCAAAATCGACGACTTCGGCCCAGGCTCGCGCCGCCAGCAACGAAAGGATCATGAACCTGTTCGAATTGTAGATCTGTCCCTCGCCCAGTTCCTCGCCGGGATTTCGCAATTCGGATCCGGTCGAGATCATCCCGATCCGAACTTTACGGACGATCTCGACCTCCGCAAAGCCTACCCCCGCCAGGAGTGGAAGCTTATGTGCGCTCAGAAGCACACCAGGCTCCAACAGCCGGTCGCCGGAGCGCATATCCTCTCCTGCCCACCTGATGTTCTCGCCCACTCTCGGTCGGTGATCGACAATAATTTCGACGCCGCTTCGCTCGACGTGTTCCTGCATGACGACGGCGTCGAAGCCCGCAGGAACCGGCGCGCCGGTAAAAATGCGGATGGCCTCGTTCCGCCGGGAAGGCATTGGCCCGCCGCATTCGCCGGCCGCAATACGGCAGTTAACGGCCAAGCTCCAGGGCCCTTCGCCGCCGAAGGTCGCAACCCTTATAGCGTACCCGTCCATCGCGGCATTGTCGAAGGGCGGCAGGTTGATCGGCGCGTCCACCGGCACGGCGAGAACGCGACCGGCCGCAGCGAGTAGGGGCACCCGGAGGGTTTCGCGTACGGGTCTGGCAATCGCGAGCGCCTTCCCGGCGGCGATGTCGACGGGAATGACCTTGCCTGGCGATCCTGCATAGCAGGCTGTATCGGACTCTGCGGCCAAAGACGCCATCGCCAGCCTCCTACTGAGATATACTCTTGAGATACGCGATGACACTCTGGACTTCCTCCGGCTTTTTCAGCCCGGCAAAGGTCATCTTCGTACCGGGAACCTTCGCCTTGGGGCGACAAGATATTCGGACAGCGCGACCTCATTCCACACCAGGCCAGACGCTCCAGCATCGATCATCGCCTTTGAGTATTTGAAGCCTTCGACCGTCCCGGGGGTGCGGCCGACGACGTGACCGAGAGGCGGACCAACTTTGTTGGTGCTGTCGTCTGCCGCGTGGCAAGCCGCGCATTTCTTGAATACCGTCTCGCCAGTGCTGACATCCTGAGCAGTGGCAAGCTGAGGGGTCAAAAACAGAACCAGGGTCGCAGCTATTAGTTTGTATAGTTTCACGTTGCATCAATCCTTTTTGTTGATGATCACAGTGAATGAGGTCACCCCGCCGCGGCCTGACACCGCGGCGGCGTCGATGAAGAGGCGCTGTACCTTCTCTTCGCCTTGAACGACAGAACGCCGGTGATTTGCAAAAGCCCGGTTAGCCCTTTGCCACATCGCAGGCGACCATAGTGTCGAAGTCGCCGTTGACCGGACTAACGTGCGGGCGTGTCGCGAAATTGAATTCCTGTCCTGCCTTGGGGAAGAGAGCTGGAATACCGACGACGCCCTTGATGATATCTTCGGTCACGCGCGCTACGCCTCTGCATTTGCCATAGGGCGATCGGATCTCGACCATCTCGCCCTCTGCGATGCCCCGCGCTTTCGCGTCCTCCGGATGGATCTGGATATAGGCATCCGGCGTACGAGCGCTGACAGTGGGCTTCTCCCAGTAGGTATAGCCGGTGTTCCACAGCTCGTTCAGTCGGAAGTCTATGGCCATCAGTGGATAGTCGCCGCTGATCTCCTGCCATTCATACTGGCCGACACGGAAGTCCTTCAGCACAACAGTCTTTTCCAGGTGCACCTTACCGTCCGATGTCGGAAACCGCTTGCCCGTGAGTTGCGCATACTCATCGGAAAAGAAGCGCTCGGGCGCCTTGCCATTGATGTAGGGGAAGCGGACCCCGTTGGTCCCGGCCTTCAGCAGCATTTCCCAAGTGATGTCCTTGACGTCGCCGCTTTGCACCCGCATCTCGTCCCAGACGTCTTTGGGTGTCTGCCAGTCATAACCGCTGTAGCCCATCCGCTTGGCAATCTGCGACACGATCCACCAATCGGGCCTTGCCTCGGCGGGTGGATTCATGAACTGCTGCGTCATGCGCAGACGGCGGGTAACGCTGGTGAGTAGGGTATCGTTTTCCCCCCAAGTCGCGGCGGGCAAAAGGACGTCGGCAAATTCGTCCATATCCGTGTGCGCCCGGTCCTGCACGATGACGAACGTCTCTTTGATCATCGGCAGGTATTTTGTGAGGGATGGCAGTTGCTTGGCGATGTTGCAGCCAAAAGCCCAGGTTGCCTTGATGCCGCCGGCCGCAAGGCGCTTATACATGTAGTTGTTGTCCTTGCGGCTCGGAGGCTCAGGCGGCCAGACGAGGGAGCCACCAGGGTGTCCGCCCGCGCGCGACGTACAGGCGCCCGGCTTGCCGACATTGCCCAGAATGGCGCCGAGTGCCGCCAGCGCGTGCTGCGCCTCGAAGGCGGCCATCTGGTGCATGATGCCCTTCTCGTTCAGCATCATCGTCTTGCCGCGCGCTTCGATCAGCATATCCACGGCGCGCTGGATCTTGTCCGCTGGGACCCAGGTCTCTCGGGCGGCAGCCGCAAGCTCGAACTTCGCATCGGCCACCGTCTCGCGCAATCCGTCGAAGCCGTTAACGTACTCCGCGACGAACTCCTTGTCATAGCCGCCGCGATTGATGATCTCACGGATGATCGCGCCGAGCAAAATGGCGTCTGAACCGGGCCGAACCTGAAGGTGCAGCCCACCGTGTTCTTCGGCAAGCCGCGCCTGATAGGTACGGCGGGGATCGATCTCGATATGCTTGGCGCTCCCGCCTGACATGTTGTTCTGGTAGAAACGAAGATACCAGACCGAGCCGTTGGCCTCGATATTGGTGCCGACTGTGACCAGAAGCTTGGTGAGCTCGAAATCCTCCTCAGTGAAGGAGCGCGTTCCGGTGCCGAACGCGGCGGAGATGCCGGCGCTTTCCTCGTCGTAGAACCAGCCGTTCCCAGCGTGAGTCGACGAGCCGATGCCGGTAAACCAGAGCTTCAGCATCGCATAGGTGTGCAGGTTGTAGAGCCAATCGCCCCACACGAGGGAAAGGGCGTCCGGGCCGTGCTCATCCCTGATCCGCCCGAGATTGGTCACGACAAAATCGATGGCCTCGTCCCAGCTCACCTGCGTTAGCGGCGACCCCTTCCCTCCCTTTCGGATCATCGGATGCAGCAACCGTCGGTGAGCCGTCGGAAGGTTCTTGGAGAACAGCGTCTCGGCATTGGTGCCACCGCGGATCGAATAATCGCCGGCGTTAACGACACAATCCTTGTCGGGAATGGCAGCGATGAAAACTTGTTTGCCGTTTTTTTCGGCCGGAATCACGAAAGACGGCGAATACCATTCCCCGGAAAGGGCACCCGTATAGGAGCCTTCAGGCTTGATGCCTGTGCCCTGTTCCCACACGTGCACCTTGTAGCCGCATTGCACCATGCAATACTGGCAAGTTGCGTTGAACACTTCGGCGTTTTCGGGCGGCAGTTCCAGGCAAGAGCCTTGATCGCCCTGCGCTTTCGCCCCAGTGCCCATGGTCAGTGCTGGGAACGCAGCGCCCCCGGCCAAAGCCCCTTGAGAAAACCCCGGCGTGTCCCCGGCACCCGCGCACCGGGTTTGAATGCCTCTGTCATCTGTTCATTCCTCCCAAACCGTTCTTGTTTCATTGCCGAGCAGATCGGATCAGGCGTCGCACGCGTATCCATAGACCACGCCCCCGGCGACGCCTGTGGCATAGATAACGCCGTCTTCGATCTCGAGCGCGATACGTGGCAGACCGCGCGTGGCGGGCCCCTCGACGGCCATCCCTCCGCGCCTCACATCGAAACGGCTTGCATGGCACCCGCAGACGAATTCCTTTGAGTCGACGCGGAATTCGACCGGACAGCCCATGTGCTGGCACAACGCGCTGTAGGCGACGACCGAGCTGTTGGGTCCGATGCCGTCAGCAACGGCCTCCCCAAGATCGATCAGCGCCGCTGTGGCGTCCTTTGGAAAACTGAATTCGATGGGCTGGCCTGGAACGACTTGCGACAGCGCAGCGACGCGAACGCGAGGCGATGCCGCGGTCGCCGGCATTGCGAGCCCTGCCACCGCCAGTCCACCACCCGCCGCGACCGTGCCAGCAAGACGTAGCGCATCGCGCCGCTTGATTGACTTGTTGTCCATTTTTCCTCCTGTGGTCTTATGGAATTCGGATTACCGGGGAAAAAGGCGCGCAAGCGCCCGACTCAAGCGCCCGACCCCCGACAAAACAAACCGCAAGAGGCTGGCTTTCGGAATAACCCGTTGTTGTTTCTTGCAAAAAATTCTATGATGACACAAACGTGTCATCGGAGGCCTGATGAGGGACGTCGTTTCGAACCACTTCCTACAAGACGTCATTTGTCGTTTCGCGGAGCCGGGCCTTCTGATCGACTCACGCCGGCAGGTGGTGTTTGCCACGGAGTCCTTTGAACGACTGGCCAAACGGGCCACGGGCGGATGCGCTTGCGAAGACCTGCTTGCAACTGCGCCAACCGGGCCAGCTGGGACGTCCTGCTGCTGGGATATGCTTGACGACTATCTTGCCTGCGGTTGCGATGCGCTTTGGCCGATCCAGCTGGCCAATGGAGGTTTTGTTTCAACCATTTGCAAACTGGGGACGATCGACCTGTTGGGCGAACACGGCTTCATGCACCTGCGGGTTCGGCCGCTGGGCGCTCCCTCGCAAGCGACGATGCAGCTGTTTGAGGCGATCCGCCAGCATTTCGACACCGTGACGAAATTTCAGCTTTGGGCTACCGAGTTCTTTCGTGCCACTTGGGGCGTGTGGCTCGAATGGTTCGAACTCGATGAAAAAGACGATGCGGTCACTCACGCAATCAGGAGTGGTCTTGGGAAGGTTGGTTGGGATGTGCCGTTCGACATCAGCTTGCAGAGGGGGCGCAAGAAAATAATAAGACGAGTCTTCGCGAATGCTGACCAGGTGCAGCCGAGAGTCCTTCTGATCAGCACACCTCAAGGCGAATTGCAGGAAGAGCTGGTTTCGAGCCTCCGAGCGGTGGTGCGTTTGGCGAGTGCCCCTCAACGGAGCGCTGCCGTCGAGATATCGGATGCGATCCGGCTTGCAAGTTTGAGCCTCCGGGAACGTGAGGTTCTAGCGCTCCTCTACCGGGGACTGACTGACGCCAGCATTGCCGAAAGACTGCAACTCAGCACGCATACTGTGAAGAACCATGTGCGCCATATTATGTCTAAGTGTGGCGCTCACAAGCGAATCCAATTGGCCATGCTGGTCCAAAACGCGAGCTGATACGCGCCGAATACTTCGATCGAGCCACCGGGCCTTGCGAAGCCTCGCGCGCCGTCTACGGCCATCTATGCTGCAACTGATTATAGCTCTGCTGGCGGCGGTGCCTTTCTCGGCGTCTCCGAGTGGGGAAGTTCCAATCATCGGGATGCTGGGTGGCGCAGGAGCTGCCGTCTGCATTCCTGCATCCGAGCGGCGGACCAAAACCAATTCAGAACGCCTCCGGAGAGGTCGGCAAATCAACAGCCAAACCGCCATGAAATTCGCGCCACCGCTCAACATAGGGCTCTCGCACTGCGGTTAGAAGCGGAATGCCGGCGCAAACTGGCTCAGTGAAGCAGGCGTGTAGCGCGACAATCTTGATGAAAAGACTCTCAGCTTCATTGTCGCGCTACATAGGCGAGCAAACCATCACCCATCGGCGGCTTCTGCCCTGCCGAACCGGCTGATGACGATGAGGTCAACGCGGTCAGCGATTGAAGCATCGATACGGTGCGAAAGAGCGACGAGTCCCTGCTCATCGAGCTTGCAACCGCGCGATTCTCTGCCACGAGTCTGGGTGATCCGCGCCCGCTGGCCTGAGCGAAGATCAACGAGATTAAGCATCGCGCATTTCTCCGACGGCGATCCGAGGATCGTGTCCCGCAGCGTGGTGTAGCTGGGTGTGGGTCACCACATCGCCGGCGGCCGGATTGTCAGCTGGCGATTGCCGGGAGGCTGACGGTGGGATCATCGCCCAAAGGAGCGAAGGAGCGTATATTCTATATTAGTAAAGTCGGATATTGGGCTAGGTTGTGCCGGCGGACTGCAATCAGGAATCCGACTGTCTCAATGACGAACAGAATAAGCGTCAGAACGAAGAGTAAAATTACTTCAAGGGTTACATCACCGTGAACTAGCACGAGCGGATTGGGCCATTGTGCCAAAACGCTCGTTCCAAAGTATCTGATGGCAAGGAATAATAAGATCGTAGCCGGGTGCAGCGCATAGGCAAAGCGCAATCTGCCACCTCCATCCTTCGATGTTGTTTCTTGCACCGTCATGCCCGTTCTCACGCCCGGCTTCAAGATACGCGGTCGTCCAAGCTCGAACCTAAGCTAGCCGGCGCAAACCGAGAGATGCACGTCTCTCGCTTTCCAACATCTCGATCAGGAGTTTGTTCTCGCCACCCGCAACCGGTTCCTACGGGGTCCCGGACCAGCGCTGTCCTTACAGCGGTCAAGTAAGATGGCGGCAACTTACCGCCCGCTCTCGTCCTCGGCTATCCGGGTCGGAGCATGCTCCAGCGGCGGGCAAGGCGCACCTCTCCTGATCTGACGATTTCCGGACCGCGACGTTTCCTTCGAACCGTTACCTATTTGTCGTCGTCGCCGAACGCGCGGTGTAGCGCGTCGAGCGTGTCGACGGCCTGCCGGACCTTCGGCCCCTGCTCCCCGCGGAGCACGGCCGTCATCGCCTTGAAGCCGTCGTCCTGCTCTTCCGCCGCGGCGGCGAGGATCTCGCGCACGTCGCAGCTCTCCCCCGGGGAGCGGCAGGCTGCGCGCCGAGGCTGAGCGTCTTGCGTGGCTCGGGCTTGGGCGGCGGAGCGCCAGGGCGCCGCAGCGCGAGCGCCGGCGACGCCGCCTCCTCGTGCCCGGCGGGGGCGCTCCTGGCTTTCGCGGCCGGGCGCTGCGGCTGGCGCCGCGCGGGCGCCTTTCGCGGCCGCGATGCCGTCGCGGGTTCGTCTTGCGCCTCCTGCTGCTCGGGAGCCGGGTTGATCGCGCCCTGCAGGGCCTCGTCCTGCCAGAGGCGCAGCCGCGGCAGGACCGGCGGCGAGCCCTTCGCGCGCTCGAAGTAGCCGCGGTACGGCTTGTCTTGGTAATGACGTATCTTCGTCAGCTCGAACGACGGCGAGTTTTTCACCATCAGGATCGAGAGGCGCGACGACATCTCGCGCAGCTCGAGCGGGCTGCGCAGCGGCCGCGGCGTGTAGTGCGGCGCCCAGACGCGCGGAGCGAAGATCCCCTGCCCCGGGCGCTGGATCGGCGTCTTGTAGACCTGCGTCGTCTCGCCGAGCATCTCCGACACGAACTCCGACGTCTCGAGGTCGTTGATCTGGATAAACAGCTTGATCTGCGAGCCGGAGACCGTCGTGACGCGCGTATTCTTGCCGTAGAGCTCGTCAAGCTGCGCGAGGTCCTGCATGACGATCGCCATGCGGAAGCCGTAGCCCGCGCTAATCGTGATCTTGGAGATCAGCGAGTCCATGCGCCCGACGTGGTAGAACTCGTCGAGCATCAGCAGCAGCTGGTGCGGCTCGTCGTCGCCGGGGATCTTCACCATCAAGAGGTCGTGGATCTGCTGGAAGAGGATGCGGATCAGCGGCCGGAAGATCGAGAGCTCCGCGATCGTGCAGCCGATGAAGATCGTCATCGGCGTGCGCCGCAGCTCGCGGATGTCGAAGTCGGACGTCTCCGTCGCGGCCGAGATCAGCCCGTTGTTCCACAGCGACATCGCCATGTTGACGTTGAACACGGCGCTGTTGCGCGTCTCGGGCTCCAGCGCGATGTACTGGTTGAAGCTGTCGACGACCCAGGTCGGCAGGTGCTGGCGCTCCGTCTTGACGATCGCGCGCAGCACCGATGAGATGTCCTTGCCTGTCGTCGTCATCCGCGCGACGGTGCGCATGTGCTGCGCGCCGGCGATCAGCGGCGAGGCGAGCACGTAGCCGATCAGCGCGGACAGCAGGAGGCGCCCGGCGCCGGCCCAGGTGTCGTCGGCCTTCTCGGGGATCACGAACGACGCGACGACGAGGCAGTCGGTCGCCATGCGCTCGTCGCGGCGCACGAAGTCGAGCGGATTGTAGCGGTGCGTGTCGTTCGAGCCCGGCGAGAACATGAACACTTTGTTGCCTTTTCGCCCGCGGTGGTTGGCGAGCGCCTCGAAGTTCTCGCGCTTCGGGTCGAAGAAGACGGCCGACCCCTCCCACAGGTAGCCGTTCGGCAGCACGAAGCCGGTGCCCTTGCCGGAGCGCGACGGCCCCACGACGAGGACGTGCGCCGGCTCGTCGGAGCGGAGCGTGGCGCCGCTGAGCGTGCCGAGCACGATGCCGCGCTTGGAGGTCAGCCCCTGCTTCGCCGCCTCCATGACGCTGCCGAATCGGGCGGCCCCGTAGGGCATCTGGCGCCGGTTGACGTAGGCGAAGACAGCGCCGCCGAGGCCAAGCGCGACGACGGCCGCCGCAGCGTAGCCGGCGCGGACCAGCGCCTCGGCCCGCGTCGGTGCGTAGACGAGGCGGTCGTGGAAGTGCCGCCACGCGACGAGGAAGAAGTCGGCCGAGCGGTCTGCGTTCTGCATCGCGAACAGCGCCCAGCGCGAGGCGCCTTCGCTCGGGAAGCGGTGCGGCGCCCAGCGCAGCGCGACCACCACCTCGTAGGCGAGGCTCCAGAGCAGCCAGAACGCCAGAGCGCAGAGGAGCCCGACGCCGACCCGGTAGGCCACGACCCGGCTCACGGCGCGGCCTCCCGCTTCGCGCCCTCGCGCCGCCAGTCGGCCATCCGCGAGAAGTAGACCTCCGACGTGCCGCGCCAGCCGCCGACCTTCGTCTGCTGGATGACGATCGGCAGCACGGACTTGATGTAGGCGATGATCTCGTCGCGCCGCAGGCCGAGCGCGGCCTGCATCACCATCAAGGCAAGCTGCTCGAACGCGCCGGCCGAGCTGTCGGCGTGGACGGTCGTGATGCTGCCGGGGTGGCCGGTGTTGATAGCGCGCAGGAACGAGTAGGCCTCCGCGCCGCGGATCTCGCCGAGGAAGATGCGGTCGGGCCGAAGCCGCATCGAGGCCTGCAGCAGCGTCTCGACCGTGACCCGCGCCTCGCCCTGGTCGCCCTTCGAGGCGACCAGCGGCAGGTAGTTCCTCTGGACCGGGTTGACCTCGCGCGTGTCCTCGATCGTGATGATGCGCTCCTCCGCCGGCACCTCCTTCAGGATCGCGTTCAGGAACGTGGTCTTGCCCGAGCTCGTCCCTCCCGAGAGCAGGATGGAGTAGCGGTTGACCACGGCGAGGCGGATGAACTCCTCGATCCGGCCGGCGTCCAGGTGCTCGCAGAGCGCGCGGTCGACGTCGGACAGCGCGCCCTCCTCCGCGGTCCTCACCTTCGCGAAGGAGCCGAGCCGCCTGTAGTCGTCGAGCCGCATCTCCTTGATGACCTGCTTGCGGATCGCGAAGGCGCCGCCGGCGGTCGTCGCCGGCGGGATCACGCCCTGGAAGCGCTCGCCGGTCGGCAGCGCGGCCGACAGCAGCGGGTGCTCCTCGTTGACGCTCTGCCCGGAGTGGCCGGCGACGCGCTCGGCCAGGTGGCGGATCGCGTGCTCGGTCAGGGCCGGCACGTCGTGGCGCTCCATGGCGGACTGGCCGAAGCGCTCGACCCAGACCTCGCCGGGGCCGTTGGCGCAGATCTCGACGACCTGGTCGTCCTCGAGCCAGGGCCGCACCGGCTCGAGCGCGCGGTCAATGAAGACTGTCAGGCTTCGCGCCGGCGCGTTCACGCTTGAGCTCCCTCAGGGCTTCCTTGACCGGGTCGGGGTAGAGCGCCGAGAAGTCGAGGTCGCGGCGCACGAACACGATGATGCGCGTGCCCTGGTCGAGGTAGATCGTCGGCGGGATGTTGATCGAGTTGCGGAGCGCCTCCTGCGCGATGTTGGTCAGGGTCTGCGAGATGTTCTGCGCGGCGATCTCGCGCGCCTGCAGCGAGAGCTGGTTCTGGTTCACGCCCGTCTGCGTCTGCGTCACCACGCCGGTGACCGGGTCGGTCGACGTGATCACCGTGCCGTTGCCGTAGCCGTTGGTGTTCTGGCCGTAGGCGCTGAGGAACTGCGCCGCGCCGCCGACCAGCGACAGCATGACCGCAGATCCGAAACGCTCGAGGTAGTGGTTGTCGACGAAGCCGGCGTTACCGGCCCGGCCGAGGTCGTCGGCGCCGTTCGAGCCGAGCTGCACCGACACGCCGTCGGAGCGCAGCATGCGGGTCCAGACGATGAAGACCCGCGTCTGGCCTTGCGCGATTCCCGACTTGTACTCGCCGATGAGGCGGCTGCCGGCGGGGATCAGCACGCGGCGGCCGTCGAACGACCACACGTTCTCCGTCACCACGGCGCGCACCATTCCCGGCAGGTCGCTCTGCACGGCCGTCTCCAGCACGCCGCGGATGAAGGTGCCCTGCGCGACCAACGCGTCGATCCGGTTGTTCTTCGTCGCGCGGGCGACCTCGACGCCCGCGGAGGAGACCGACGCGAGGAAGCGCCGGTTCGGGTCGTCGTCGGCGCCGGCTGCGGCCCGGCCGCTCTCGTCGCCGTTGGGGGCCGTCGCGGCCGCTGCGGCGTTGTCGTCGATGACCTGCGGCGCGCGCAGCCGCTCCCAGCGCTTGCGCTCCTCCTCCAGGCGCTGGCGCTCGAGCTCGGCGAGGCGGCGTGTCTCGTCGTCGTTGGGGGGCGCTGCCGCCAGCGGCGGCTCCGGCGCCGGCGGGGCGGCAGCGCGAGCGGAGGCGCGACCGGGGGAGCTGGCGGCGGCTGCTCGGGCGGGGCGGGCGGGATGACGATCGTTCCCTGGTTGGTCTGCGGCCGCGGTGTCGACAGCGACGGCGCCGGAAACTGCGTGGTGGTGAACGCCTCCTTGTCTGGCGTCGTCATCGTCGACGTGCGCCGCGACAGCGTGCCCCAGACGAGCCAGCCGGCGACGGCGAGCGCGCCGAGCGGGACCGCGACCTTCAGGAAGCGTCCGAGCGCGGTGCGGCCGCGCGCGACGGAGGTCGCGGCGGCGGCGTCCATCTCCAGCGATCGGTACTCGTCGGCGGTCGGCATCGGCGCTCAGCCTCCCGAAGTCGCTGCCGCGCCGACGCGCTGGGGCGCGTAGGGCTCGAGCCCGTTCGGCTCGTGCACGTTCGTCAGGCGGCGGTTGAAGATGCAGGTCGACTCCTTGCCGTTGCGCAGCGTCCACTGCGGCGACACCTTGTCGACGACGACGTAGGGCCCTTCGGTCCGGTAGTTGACGAGGCTCTCGTTGCGGTCGGCGTCGACGATGTAGATCGCCGGCGTCTCGCCTTCGAAGCGAAACCAGGTCTTCGTCCCGTCGTCGAACACCGCGACCGGCTTGTTCGCCGACGACCCCTTGTAGCCGTAGTCGCTGTTGGCGTTGGCGATGTTGAGCGCCTTCAGGTTCGGGTTCGCCGCGCGCTCCTTGGCTTCCGCGAGCAGTCTCGCATTGGCCTCGTCGTCGGGGAAGCGGAAGCGCACCGCGTAGATCTGGCCGGCGGCCGGGCGCGTGTTCGAGCGCAGCAGGAAGGTGTAGATGCGCTTGTCGGTCACGACGTTCAGGTTCGACTGCGCGTTCTTCTCCACCGGCTTGACGAAGATGATGTCGCCCTTGCGGTTCGGCTCCACCCGCCAGGCGATGGAATCGCCGAGTGCCAGCGTCTCGATCTTCTCGTCCGGCTGCAGCTCGATCATCGTCGACGTCCCGTAGGACGCGTCGATCGCCGTGACGTTGTCCGGGCTGTAGACGACGTTGCGGATGCGCGAGTCGAGGCGGCCCGGACGCGGCGTGGACTCGGCGAGGGCCGCGCCGGAAGGGAGCGCCATCAAGAGCGTGATCGCGACGACAAAACGCTTCATTGCTGCGCACCGACCGTGCGGGGCGTCGGCGCCGACTCCTGGTCGCGGCGATACTCGAGCACCTGGAAGCCGAGCGGGTTGTCGAACCGCCACTCGTTGCGCATCGGCGACGAGGTATAGCGGAAGCGCACGAGCGACACCCAGTGCCGGGTGACGATGTTCGTCGCGGACTTCTCGTCGGTCGAGAAGCGCACCAGCGCGGTGCGATTGTTCGGGAACGTCACCGACTTGATGTCGACGCTGACCTCCGTGTTGGTGCCGTAGAGCTTCACCGGGTTGCTCGGGTTGGCCGGCGAGTAGATCTCCGTGAGCTCGCGCGCCGCGTCGCCGGCGGCGAGCAGCTGCGCGAGGTCGAAATTGTCCTTCAACGCCTTCGGGTCGTAGGTCTCGCGCGCCTTGATGTAGCGCACGACGTTGAACATCGTGACGGCCTCGTCCTGCGTCAGCGGTCCCTCGGCCATCGGCCGCTTGACCTCGACGAAGCCCGTCGTCTTGTCGACGACGACCATGTAGGGCTCGTAGGTCTTCAGCGGCACGAGGAGCGCCAGCACGCCGAGCGCCGTAACGGCGACGACCGTCATCGCGGCAGCGACGATCCAGGCGAGCGCGCGCGAGTTGCGGTTGCGCCGCGCGATGTCGCGCTCCCACGTCGCGCCCTCCGCGTAGTAGCGCGGGTCGACGCGCGTCTCCCCTGCCGTGCCCTCCGTCATGGCCGCCCTCCCGTCTGCGCCGACGGCGGCGTTCCGGGGTTGCGCAGCTGGTCGGCGAGGCGCCGGAATTCCGCCGACTGCGCCCAACTCGCCGAGCGCAGGCCGACCCGCGCGCGCTGCCGCGAGGCGAGCTCCTCGCGGCGCGACATCGAGGCGGGGTTGAGCGGGTTGCGGAACGCGAGGCGCGCGCGGTTCGCGGCCGCGCCGAGCCTGTAGCCCGAAGCGGTCGCGAGGACCGCGCCGATGCGCGGCGAGAAGATCGGGATGCCTCCGGCGATCGCGGCCGCCATGTTGTTGATCTGGCTGAGCAGCAGGATGCCGATGATGGCGAGCAGCACGACCGGGCCGATGGTCGCCCAGGTCGCCGACTTGGAGTTGCCGACGCCGTTGAGCATGTCGATCGACTGCTGGATCAGCGAGACGTAGAAGGCGAGGAAGGCGTAGACGAGAACCTGCACCAGGAAGTACTGCGCCAGCGAGCTCATCCAGCCGCTGAAGAAGCGCGACGTGACGCCGAACAGCAGCAGGATGATGAAGAGCGGCGCGAGCGCCAGCAGCAGCCACATGAACATCTTCGACAGCACGATCAGGAAGATCGCGAAGCCGATCAGGATCGCCATGACGACGTAGAACACCGCGGCGAAGATGTACGGCCCCCAGTTGGTGATGCCGGCGTTCTGCAGGAAGGCCTCGGTCGCGGTGTTGGTCGTGTCCCACATGTTCTGCAGCGCCGTCTGGACGCCGTTGACCGAGGTGAGGTTGGCCGACGTGCCGGTGTTGTTGGCGGAGGTCACGGCGCTCAGCAGCGCGTTGCCGATCGCCGACGGGCCGTCGTTGAGCGCTGTGTAGACCAGGGTCTGGAAGTCACCCCACTGCGTCGCGAGCACGTAGATCATCACCGCGCGGAACAGGCGGAAGGCGTGGTCCGCCGGGCCGCCGGTCGCAGTGCCCTGCCAGATGCCGACGCCCCAGAAGATGACGTAGAGCGTCAGCAGCAGCCCCGCGACGCCGGTCGCGCCGCCCGAGGTGGCTGCGTTCGCGAGCGCCTGGTAGGCCGTCGAGACGTAGTTCTGGCCGAGCTGGTCGACGGATTGGAGCAGCGACGTGATGTTGAAGCCGTTCGCCATCGCGCCCTCAGATCGGCCGCATCGGGCCGCACGAGTCGACCCCGCGGATCGCGGCCGCGGCGGGCGGCGTCGGAGCGAGCTCCGTGTAGGCGAGCGGCGTTCCGCCCTCGTCCGGCGAGCACGGCGCCTTCAGCGGCTTGTAGGCGCAGCCGCCGAGCGCGAGAGCGGCCGCGAGGGTCGCAAGGAGGGCAAGCGCGCCCCTCACTTCCCGGGCGCCTTCGGCTGGGTGAACGTCATCGCGCGCGAGGCGGACTCCGCGGCGCCGTCCTGCGGGGTCGGCTGGCTCGCCGTGGCGGCGGGCGGCGCGGCGGGACGCAAGGCGTAGCGTCCGACGGCGATGCCCACGACGACGGCCACGATTGCGATCGCGATGACAGTGGTCTTCGACATTCCCTTCGTCACTCCCTTTTGCCGGCCGCGCAGCCGTGCTCCACCCGCGGCGCTCACTGCGAGAACTTCATCGCGCGCGCGGCCGCCGACTCCGCGGCGATGCGGTCGAGGTTGGCCTGGTTCGCGGCCGCCGCGGCGTTGTTCACGACGCCGTTGAGCTCGTTGATCGTCAAGCCGGTCTGGACTTGGACCTGCGTGTTCTGGTCGATGCTCCCCTTCAGGTCCTGCGCCTGGCCGATCTGCTGGCCGCCCTGCTTGAACGCGCTGGAGCGCTGCTGAATCGCGCCCTGCGTCGAGTTGATGAGGCCCGACAAGGTCGCCGCGACGTTGACCGAGTTCTTGTAGGCCGTGTCGACCGGGTGGGTCTGGCCGCTGGCGAGGCCGGTGATCGTCTGCACGAGCTGGAGGCCGTTGATCAGCGTCGACACGATGTTCTGCGAGTTCGACCCATGCCCGCGAACGAGAGCGCGCCCCCGGAGATCACGGACCCGAGCGATGGTGCCTGCGCCATCGAGAAGCCGCTGCCGAGCGCCATCTGGGCCAGCGTGCCCTGCGCCTGCGAGGAGCGGTCGCCCGTCACAGCCTGCAGCGTCTTCTGCGTGAACTGCATGATCTGCTGGTCGGCGCTCAGGATCTTCTGCGTGCTGGTCGCGATCTCCTGGGCTTTCTGCAGGTTGGCGTTGTCAATGACGGGCACCTGCGCCAGCGCCTGCGAGGCGTGTGCGGCGAAGGCGAGCCCGGTGACGAGGGGAAGCATGGTCCGCATGAGGTCCTCCCTAGCGGCTGTTGGCGTTGATGGCGGCGAGCGCGGCGGCGACGTCGGCCACGGTCAGGGGCGCATCCCCTGCAGGCGCGCTCGACGCGGCGTCCTGCGCCCGCGCGAGGTAGAAGACGACGTCGCCGTCGGTGTCGACGTAGCGGGCGGCGACGCAGCCGGGGTCGGTAGGCGTCCCCGGCGGCGTGGTGGAGCAGCCGGTGGGAGCCCGGCACGGGTCCGACGCCGTGCCGCTCCCAGCCATGCCGGACGGGCAGGACGGGCCCCTTGGCTGGGGGCTTGCGGCCGCGGCCCGCATCCCGCCCGCCGCGCGGCTGGTGTCGCTCGCCATTGCGAGGTTCAGCGCGTTGAGCGCGGTGACCCAGAGGTTGGTCGAGCCGGTGACGCCGTTCCAGGCGAAGTCGTTCTGCAGGCGCGCGGCGCTGTTCATGTCGATCGCCGCCATCACGGTGGTCGCGGTGCCGACTTGCTGGCCGGCCGCCTTGAAGCCCGACTGCGCGGCCGAGAGCGTCGAGCGGCTGGCGTCGACGCCGGCGACGACGTCGCCGCTCGACTTGAACAGCGTCTGGCTGCTGAGCGCGGCGCCCTGCGCGGCGGGGTCGGGCGTCGCCGGCAGGTCCGGCGCGTAGGCGTGGATCTCCTGGCTGCCCGCGCCGTCCTGCGGCTTGACGGTCGGGTCGGTGACGCTGGCCTTCTTGCCTGTCGTGACCGCGCACTTGACCCCGTTGTTGGCGTCCTTGCGCTGCGTCGTCACCGGGACGAGCTTGACGGTCGTGCTCGCCGTCACCGAGTGCTGGGTGAGCTGCGCGGCGTCGTCGACGGGGATCGAGGCGCGGGCCTGCGCGGCGAGCGCCGTCAGCAAGGCGAAGGCGATGAGCGCGCGCCTCACGACTGGTCCCTCCCGAGGAAGATCGGCAGCCAGGCCGCCGGGTCGTCGCCGACGCGGGCGCGGAGCGCGTCGAGCTCGGCGACGGTCTCCGTCCTGCCCGACAGGACCTTGATCAGGTCCGGCATGCTCGACAGGTTGAGGCGCGCGACGACGCTGTCGCGGCCGTGCTTGATCAGGAACGAGCGGCTCTCGGGGACGGTGCTGCGGATCCAGTCCACCTCGCGGCCGGAGAGGCGGAAGGCCTGCCTGTAGCTCTCGTCGTCGGCCTTCGGGTTGGGGAAGAAGATGTTCGTGCTGGTCTGCTCGATCAGCGTGTTGGAGGCGCGCGAGCGCACGATGTCGGCCGCCGACTGCGTGCCGAAGCCGATGATCCCGTTCTGCTTGCGGATGGTCTTCAGCTTGTCGCGGATGAAGAAGGCGAACACCTCGTCGTCGAGCAGCCGCCAGCCCTCGTCGAGGAAGATCATGACGGGGTCGCCGGTCAGAAGCTCGTCGGTGCGGTGGAAGATGTACATCAGCGCCGCGGCGCGGATGACCGGGTCGTCGAGCACGCGCGTCATGTCGAAGCCGAAGATGCTCGAGATCGCGAACTGGTCCTCGTCGTTGTTGAACAGCCAGCCGCGCTGGTCCGGCCGCATCCAGCTCTCCAGCCGCGCCAGCAGGTCGCCCTCGCCCGCCCTGATGCGGCCGCGCAGCAGGGTCGAGAACGCCTTGAGCGTCCGCCCTTCCGGCCCCGCCGCGAGCGCGGCGGCGATCGCGTTGCGGATGACCTGCTCCTCGGACGCGGAGAGGTCGCCGCCCTTGGCCGGCCTCAGCATGAAGGCGAAGAGCTGGTAGAGGAACTCGCGGTTCGCCGCCGAGTCGGGCAGCGACAGCGGGTTGAAGCCCGTCGGCTCGCCGGGGACGAGCGCCTCGTACTGGCCGCCGAGCGCCCGGATGAAGATCTCGGCGCCGCGGTCCTTGTCGACGAAGACGACCTTCGGGCGGGGCTCGATCCGCTGCGTCTGCGCCGCGATGAAGGAGAGGAACACCGTCTTGCCGGAGCCCGTCGGGCCGACGACGGTGAAGTTGCCGATGTCGCGGACGTGGTGGTTGTAGTAGTAGGCCGTCTGCGATGTGGTCTCGAACACCGAGATCGCCGGCCCCCAGTGGTTTCCGTCCGGCTTCCCGCTCGGGTAGTTGTGCAGCGACGCGAAGCCGGCGAAGTTCTTCGACGAGATCACGGCCTTGCGCGCGATGTAGGCGAAGTTGCCGGGCAGCTGCGCCCAGAACGCCGGCTCGCAGTTCAGGTCCTCACGCACCCAAATCACCGAGCGGTCCGTCAGCGCGGCGCCCGCCGCGGTCACGGCGGCCCCGACTTCCGCGAGGTCGCGGCCGAGGCACATCACGGTCATGTGGTGCTCGCCGTAGATCGCCTCCGAGGCGAGCAGCTCGTCCCGCGCCTCGTCGAGGTGCTCGGCGACGATCGAGCCCGCCTCGTCGGACATGTCGACCTGCCGCGACACGCGGTCGATCTGCTTTGCGGCGACCGGCCGGTCGACGATGGCGAAGGTCTGCGTCGCGATGAACTCGTGCGGGACGCGCAGAAGGTTGTCGAACGAGCCGGGGCCGCTCTGCGCCGGGTACTCGCGGATCGAGATCATCGCCGCGAAGCGCGTGTCCTCTGGCCCCGCGCCGCGGACCTCGATGGCGTTGCGGCCGAAGAAGATGCGCTTCAGCGAAAGGGCGTCGGCGAGGTTCATGCGCGGCAGGTGCATCGGGCGAGGCAGCCCGCCGTCGACGATCTGGACGAGGAACTCGAGCGGCTCGGAGAACCAAACGCCGTCGCGCCGCACCACGCCGAGCTGGCGCGCGCCGTAGGCGGCGAGGTTCTCGCGGAGCGCGGTCGCCGCGTCCCTGAGCTCGTTGAGCGCGGTCTGCATGGCGACCGACTCGCCCGCCGCGTCCCTGCGGCCCAGCGCTTTCGTCATCAGCGCGTCGAACGTGCCCGCCTGCCCCTGCAGCGGGCGGCGCACGATGGTGAGGTAGATGTCGTTGACGAACATCCGCCGCTTCGACAGCGCGGCGTCGTAGCGCTCGTCGATCTCGCGGCAGAGCGCGTTGTCGAAGGTCGAGGCGATGCGCGGCTGCACCTCGCGGCGCACGATGTGGGACGCGAGCGCGAAGCGCGAGTTGGCGAGCGTGCGGACGATGTCGTTGCGGCCGAGGAGCCGTGCGTTGACCTCGCTCATGTCGGAGGTCTCGAACGAGTAGCCGTCGAGCTTGAGCACGGTGAGGACGAGGCCGTCGCGCGTCTTGACGATGTTGTCGTCGACGTGGCGCGTGTAGGGGATGTGCGACGCGACCGGCCGCTCCCGCCGCGACACGGCGCCGTAGGTCAGTTCGTCGAGGAGCGCCCGCGCGACCATCGCCGCCTCACGGTGAGTAGCTGTCGGCGCCCCAGAAGGCGCGCGTGCGCGGCGGGCACTTCGTCGAGCGCACGAACAGGATCTCGAAGATCCTGTCGTCCCTCAGCGTCATGACGTAGCCGAACAGGTGCAGCGGGATGGCGACCAGCAGCATCAGCAGGTTGTGCGTGACGAGGAAGCAGACGCTCGACACCACGCCGTTGAACATGAAGTACATGTAGGGCACGCCCATCAGCGTCGGCGCGCGGGTCAGCGCCTTGACCAGCGGCGTGATGAGGGGGTCGTCGAGCTCGCTCTCGGTCATTGGCCGACCGCCGACTGGAAGAACTGGACGATCTGCGCCGACCCGAACACCAGCACGATGCCGAAGATGACGCTGCCGGCGATGCCCCAGGTCAGCCGGCCCGACCACGCGAACAGGCCGCAGGCGATCACGGCCAGCGTCGCGAGCGCGGTGGCGATCGGGCCGGTCAGCGCCTGCACGAGCTGCGTCAGCGTCGACTGCACGGGCTGGAGCGTCCCGCCGGACTGCGCCGCGGCGTCGACGGCGCTCATCGCCAGCAGTGCGAGCGCTGCCGGCCCGCGCGAAAGCAGTCGCTTCATTAAGTCCTCCCTCTCAGTCGACGTGCATGACGAAGCCATCGCTCCACTCCCCTTTTCCTGGCGGTTTGCTTGAGGCCGGGCGCGGAAGCTCGTCCTTGGGCCTGACCTCGACCACGTCGGGCTGCGCGGTCGCGAGCGTGCCGGCGGCGCCGCGCTCAGGCGCGCCCGGGCCGGGCCAGCCGTAGACGTCGTTGACGACCTGGGCGACGAAGCGGACGGTCTCCGGGTAGGGCGGCACGCCGCGGCTTTTCGCGACCGCGTCCTCGCCGGCGTTGTAGGCGGCGAGGACGAAGAACGGGTTGTTGTACTTGTCGAGCAGGCTGCGCAGGAATCGGACGCCGCCGCGGACGTTGCCGGCCGGATCGCACAGCTCGACCTTGAAGCGGTCGGCGGTCTGCGGAAGCAGCTGCATCAGCCCGAAGGCGCCCTTGTCGGACAGCGCGGCGGAGTCGTAGTGGCTCTCGCTCTTCGCCACCGCCTGGACGAGGTCGGGGTAGAACCCCTCCTCCGCCGCTATGCGCGCCACGAGCGCCTTGGCGTCCTCGGGGGCCATGGCCTTCGCGGCCGGGCACGGCCCTGCGGCGGTCGCCCTGGTTCCGAGCGCGAAGGCGTCGAGCGGCAGGATTCGGCCGGAGGCGTCGACAGCCGCGAGGCGGGGCTGCTTCGGGAGGTCCTGCGCGCGGGCAGCGCCGCAAGCGGCGAGAACGCCCAACCCGATTGCAGCCACCCCCTTCCGCATGCCAGCCTGCCTCCATTTTTCAATAGACAATATATTAGATATTGATATCTTGGCAACAGCTTCTTGGCAACAGCTTCTTGCCCGACGTCCCCAGTTCGATCGGGAGGGGTGGATGAACCGCTTCGCAGCCTTGTCGGCCGTGCTTTGCCTCGGCCTCGCGCCCGCCGCCGCCGCGCCGGCGGCAGCGCAGGACGCGTCGTTCGGCTGCAAGGTCCTGCTGTGCGCGGCGGCGAGCAGCCCGGGCTGGTCCGGCATCCCCTACTGCGTCCCGGCGATGCAGGAGCTGTTTCGCCAGCTCGCGCACGGCGGCGGCTGGCCGTCGTGTTCGGAGGGCCACGCCAGCAGGCCGGGCTACGAGCCCTACCAAGCCTGCCCGGCCGGGCTGACGGCCGCCACGGGCTCTGCGGGCGGCGCGGTGACGCCCTCGCCGGACGGCGAGCTCTGCGCCGACCTGTCGAAGCCGCAGCGGAGCTGCTCGGGCGGGGACGGCGGCTGCACCACGACTTACCCGACGACGGCGAGGGCGCGCCGGAGCGACCCCTACTTCGTCGACATCAGCACCGCGAACGGGGTCCAGCGGTTCTACTTCTCGCTGCAGGGCTACTAGGGTGGCGCCCGCTGCGGCCTCGGCGGCAGTCCTCGCGGCGGTCCTCTTCGCCGCGCCGGCGGCCGCGCAGGGGGCGTCGCCCTGGTTTCCGATTCCGGACGACGCCGTCTACCTGACCGGCGACAGCTGGTCGTCGTCAGGCGTCACCTACCGCCTCTACGGCGTGCAGGCCTGCCTCAGGGGCACCGACTTCACCAACGCCCACGGCCTCAAGCGCGACTGCGGCGAGGCCTCCCTCGCCATGCTCGCGGCGCTCGCCCGCGACCTGCGCCCGCAGTGCTACGACGCGGCCGAGTCGCGCCAGCTCCGGACCGTCTTCGTGTTCTGCCTCGCGAGCCCGACCAAGGGCGCGGCCGCAGGCTGGCGCATCGACCTCGGCACGGCGCTGATCTCGACGGGCTTCGCCTTCGCCGCGCTGAAGCCCGACGGCCAGCCGGTCCACACGCCCTACTTCGTCGCGCAGCTCGTCGCCCAGCGCGCCAAGGCCGGCTTCTGGGCCTTCGCCGACGTGCCCGACCCGAACGCGATCATCCTGCGCGCGCTGCGCCGGAACCAAGCGGGCGCCGAGCCAGCAGCCCCGCCGGATGCGGCGAAAAAGCCCTGAGCCACCACTGCCAACCAGAGGAGCGAGCATGCGAACCACAAACCTTTTCATCGTCCGCGGCTTCGTCGGCCAGGCGCCGAAAGCCTTCAACAAGTCGGCCAAGGTCAACATCGCCACCGACCGGGCGTGGACCGACGGCAAGGGCGAGCGCCACGAGGAGACGGACTGGGTCACCGTCAGCATCCTCAACGAGAAGGCCGCCGCCTGGGTCATCGCCAACGTCGCGAAGGGGGACCCCGTCTACGCGGAGTGCCGGATCGCCGACGGGTCGTACAAGAAGGACGGCGAGACCGTCTACACGACCGACATCATCGCCAGCGTCTTCAACAAGCTCGACCTCGGCGCCCGCGACGATGCCGCGGCGTGACCGCGTGCTGCTGCTGACAGCGGTCCTCCTCGCCGCGGCGGGAGGCGGCGTAGCCGCCTCGCAGCCGGCGGAGCGGGACGCCGGCATCTACGCGCCGAAGATCCCGCCGCAGTCTCCGCCGCTGCGCGTCGAGGTCGTCGACGGCCAGCGCTTCCGCGACATCGAGACGGGCCAGGCCTACCAGCTCTACGGCATCGAAACCTGCGCGCCGGGCCAGACGGCGCGCCTCGGCCGCCAGCCGTGGCCGTGCGGGACGATGGCGACCGCGTGGCTCGTCACCGCGACGCTCAACGCGTGGCTCGCCTGCGCGACGCTGCGCGAGGAGGCGGGCGAGCGCTTGGTCCGCTGCGCGACGGCGGGCCACCCCGACCTCGCGGCGGACATGCTGCGCGCCGGCGTCGCCGTCGCCAAGCCCGGCACCGACGCGGACCCGGCCATCCGCGCGTACGCGCTGGCGGAGCAGGAGGCGCGCAAGGCCTACCGCGGCCTCTGGTCCAGCACCTTCCAGATGCCGTGGGACTGGCGCGCCAGCCACCCGGCACCGTCCCCCGCGCGCAGCGAGGCGACGCGATGATCCGCGCAGCCCTCGCCCTCGTCGCTCCCTTGGCGCTGTCGCTCTGCGGCTGCGCCGGGCCGCGCCCGCCGGCGGCCGACCTCGGCCCGCCCTTGCCGGAGCCGATGTACGCGCCGGCGCAGGTCAAGCCCGGCCGCCTCGAGTACGCCCCCGACCGCTCGACCTTCGCGCCCATCCTGACTGAGCGCTTCCCCTACCCGACCCAGCCCGAGGCGAACGCGGCGTACCACCGCCTGCTCGCCTCGGCTCCGCCCGACCGCGCGTACCCCGCCTCGGTCTGGCTGTTCGGCTGCAAGCCCGGCGCGCTCGACGCCCAGACGGCGCGCGTGACCCGCTACAGCGGCCCCGTCGTGCACTGCGCCACCGACTTCCTCGACGCGGGCGGCCGCCGCGTGCGGCGCGAGACGGCGAACTTCTACTACTACGCCGACGCCTGGAGCATGCAGCCCGTCTACCCGCCGCGCACCGCCGTGCCGTGGCGCAACCGCGAGCGCTCGCCGAAGGACTTCTGGTGGTGGGTCCCGGGCCGCGACCGCTACGAGTAGCGGCCTGCGCCATGCGGACGCGGTCGGGGTTGAGACAGTATATTAGATGTTGTAAGGTGCCGCGGGCGTTTGCTCGGAAGGCTGCGCTCGCCTCGTTCTTGCTGGCTGGGCTCGCTATGTCGGACGTTCAATCCCTCGCGCAATCGGTGACGCCCGACCCGGGCTCCTGGCGGCCGATGTCCTACGCCGACCTGCAGCGCCCCTCCCCCGCGACCGCCACCTACGCCGACATCTGGAAAGAGGCAATCGAGCGCAACAACGAAGGATACCGCGCACGGGGCGACCGCCGCTTCGCCGGCGGCAACGCGCCCGTCACCGAGGCGCACTTCGTGATCTGGAGCAGCCGGCGTTCCGTCGTCCTCAGCGTCCTCGACACCGCGATCGGCTGCACGGTGAAGTCGGTCGCGCCCGGCGCGCGCGCGACGGTGAAGCTCTGCCCGCTGCGCATCGCGGTCTACGAGGGAGTGCAGGTCCGCACCATGGACGGAGGCCGCGCCTGCTTCCTCGAGCTCGCCCCCGGCGCGCCGCCCGACCCGGCCGCATCCGCCGCGTACGCGTCCTACGACGTGCAGACCCGGACGCTGAGGACCGGGATGATCGTGAACCACAAGGCGGTGGAGGGCTGCTCGCTCGCCATACCGCTTGCGCCGCTCGCGCCCGCCGCGGGTCCGCAATGAGAAGGAGACCGCCCATGCGAAACCACGCCATCCCGCTGTTGGCGGCGGTCGCACTCCTTGCAGCCGGGGCGGCGGCGCCGGCCTCGGCGGCCGACGCCGCCTTCGCCTACAAGACCACCTACCGGAACGTAGAGCACGACCCCGACAAGGTCTGGGCGGACGACGCACTCGCGGGCGGTGCCGGCGGCGCGACGATCCACGAGTACGAGCTGCGCAGCGCCAAGGGCGACCTCCTCGTCTCGCAGGTCTGGAACGACGACTGCTCGTCGAGCACCTGCCCGACGCGCCTCGTGCGCATCGGGCCGGGCGGCCGCCGCACGGTTCTCGTCGACGACATGATGCACCAGGTTATCCCGCCGAACGACCCGCGCTTCGCGGGGTTGTCGAAGACGGGGCCGGCTGCGGCGTTCGCCGAGCACCCCTTCCTCCTCAGCGCCGACGGCAAGACGTTGGTCAACGGCGACTTCAAGTTCGAGGTCGGGGCGGGCAAGCCATGAGCCGCCGCGCCGTCCAGTCGGCCTTGTTCAACGCAGGCGTGGCGCTCTGCCTGTCGGCGACGCTCGCGCTCGCGGGCGAGTCGGCCGCGAGCCTGACGTCGGCCGGGATCCCCGCGAACTGCGCCGACTTCGCCGCCAAGGTGTCCAGCAGCGAGGGGAATTTCGGGTCGGTCAACCAGGCGGGCTGCCTCGGGGCCTTCCAGTTCTGCCCCGGTACGTTCGAGCGCTACTACAGCGGCAGCGCGCAAAGCTTCCTCTCAAACCCGCAGGCGCAGACGGTCGCCTGGACGCAGTACGAGCAGAACTCCTGGTCGCAGGCGCAGAAGAACGGCCTCACCTCGCTCGTCGGTCAGCAGGTCTGCTCGGGCGGCCGCTGCGCCACGATCGACCAGTCGGCGATCCTGATGGCCTGCCAGTTCGGCTGCGGCAAGAACGGCAAGCTCGCGAACTACGCCGCGAGCGGCGACTGCAACGCGCGCAATGTGAAGGACGGCAACGGCGTCAGCGTCTGCAGCTACCTCATCCGCGGCGCCGGCTACGACGCGTCGTGCTTCACCGGCGACCAATCGGCGGTGTGCCAGGAGAGCCCGAGCGGGCCGGGCGACTTCCCGACCTCGACCGGCATCGCCGCCAACCCGCCGACCGCCTCGAGCGCGTCGATCGTCGTCAGCCCGACCGACGTGTAGGCGGACCGGCCTGACGCAACCTTGCGGCCGTGTCGTGCGGCAACGATGCCTCTCTTTTTCGTCAAGTATTGAGACAGGGCAACCGCGCCCATTGCTTGGAGCCGCTTGTAACCACGCGCCGGCTCCTGTTACGAACGCCTGCGCGAGAGCTTGGAGAACTCCGGGCGTGCGCGATCACACTTCAGTTTCAAATGCGCGACGATGGGCGAGGCGAAACGAAAACGGGAAGCCGTCTTGAGCGGGCCGTGTCCTTGCGGTTCGATGAAGCCCGCGCGCACTTGCTGCTTCGATGGCCACCGTTGGCACAAACCGCCAACAGTCCTCGGCCTCAAGGCGCTGCCCGCGCGGGGCCGCGTTGAAAAATGCTACATGAAGGAGCTGGGATCGTGCGTCGCCCCGATCTCGGGCGAGCACATCATATCCGATTCTGTCTGCCGCGTGCTGACAGGCGGCGGCGAGTTTTCCATCTCAGGCGTTCCCTGGCTGGAGGCCGGCGAGATGAAGATAATCCCGCCGCCGCAGGCAAACTGCCTCTGCACGAAGCACAACAGCGCGCTGAGCCCGCTCGACGATGCCGCGCGTTACTTCTTCGCATCGCTCAAGTCGTATCTCGAAGATGATGATGGCTCGTGACACGCGATCGTATCCGGCCATGACCTCGAACGCTGGATTTTGAAGACTGCCAAAGCGGCGGCCGTCTCACGGAACTTGGCGCGCGGACGGGAGAGGCTGTCCGGTGCGTTCTCGCGGGACGAGGCTGTCCTCGACATGCTCGACGATCCTCGCCACTGGCGCCGAGGGCGCGGGGCTTTACTGCACCATGAACGCTGGCGACATGACCGAGAACACCCCACGCTTTCAGCTCCTGCCTCTCACGGACGAGCGCGACGAGATCAAAGCCATGGCGATCAGCATCATGGGTTTTCGCTTCATGCTGCCGCTCGAGGCGCCCGATCCAATCCAATACCCATTCTTGGCTGGCGCACGATACCGACCGAGCAGAATTCTGGTGTCGTATCCCGAATCAACCAATTGGCTGACGCTGAGTTGGGAGGATGACGGAAAGCACGAGGAGCTGACGGTCCAATGGTTCCAACCTCGTTGACGGGGAAAGACACTCAAACAACGCCCATCGACGTCTGGAACAGAGAGACCTTCGATGAGGCTCTCTTGGCGATCCTCAATTCAGAGCGCGATTTGCTTCGCGACTACGCCCTCACGGACAAGCGACAATTCCTCGAGCGCCAAGCGGCGGCGCATTGGACCCCGCCCGCGACCAACCCGTATGCAGCGGCACGAAATGAGTTTGTCGAGCACGTCGTCGTGCCTGCGATGGATCGCCGCTCGATTCGGGCATGGCATTACACGCGGCTGACGGAGGACGAGACCGCGCTGCTGCGAACGGGCGGCGTATACACCTCGAACCTGGAGACCATTCGTCGAAGGTTGGATGTGCAGGTTTCCGCCGGCGTGCTGTCGCCCGAGATTGCCGATGCGCTGTTTGCCGCAAGCCCCTTTCACCAGCAGAACGACTCGCGTTCCGGCAAATTCTGGATGACCTCTCATCCTATGTCTGCGGACAACGGCCTCGTGGAGCTCCTGCTGGAGCATTGGGGTGGCGAAGGCGTGTATTTCTGGCTCGAGGACCCGGAGCTCGTCGAATTGGTGAAGAGTTTCGGGCGGCCGCGGATCCTCGAGCTGGCGGTGCCGCTGGAGACCACGTCCCACAGCTACCCGGCGGCCAAGGCCGTCGTCGCCAGCTTTGTCCGATCACTTGGCTGCGAGGCGGAGTGGCCGGCGTTCGACCTGTACACGAAGGCAGCGCTCGCCCCCGACGCTGTGCTGGGAGTACACACGCAGGGCGAGCCGAACTTCGCGGCGCTTGCGCGCGGCTATCCTGCGGAGTTCGTTGACCGCGAATGGTAACGATGGGACTTCATGCGCTCTCTATGTCGGCCCGGCTCGCGGAGATCAGTTCACCTCTGAAGGGTCGGGCACGATGAAGGGCGCGAAGAAGCGGAGCTGCTCCTCTGTCGAATCGCAGAGCTCGCCGCCGCAGTAGTGCGCGTGGACAAGCGCCCAGAACACGACCTCGTCCGAGCGGCCGGCGAACAGCGCCTTCTGCATGGTCCTGCCGATCAGCGTGACGGCCCTGAGGTGGTCGTAGCGGGCGTGGAGCTCGTGGGCGACGATCTTGGTGTCGGCAGTCCGGATCACAGGCATCTCCTCGGTTCGAATCGGTTGTTCACGCGGCCTCGGCGAGGACGGGCTCGCCCGTGCCGCGCGCCGCCTGGATCGCGTCGAGGGTCTCCCGGTTGAAGGACATGCGCAGCGCGACCACCTCGTCGCGGCCGATGCGCTTCGGGAATCCGAGCGGCCGGACGAAGAAGCGCAGCTGCATGGCGATCACCATCAGCCGCCAGTCGATCGCGACCGTGACCGTGTCGACCTTGCTCGCCATCCCCCACTCGACGACGCCCTGGGCGAGCTCGAGAAAGGGGCTCTCGCCGCACGGTCGCATCTCGCGGTGCCCGCGCGCGACGCAGAAGCGCGTCCACTCGAAGACGCGCGGGCCGCGCGGCGGGCGCCGCCGGCACAGATCTCCCAGCACGTCTGTCAGCAGATGCGGGCGCGTCGTCGGCAGCAGGCGCTGGTAGCCGACGATCTCGTCGCCGCGCACGCAGAGCTGGTGGACCGCGTGCGCGTCGTCGAACCTGTCGCGCTCGAGCCCGTCAGGTTGGCGCAGGTCCTCCCAGCCCTTCTCCTCGACGAACACCGCGTGGCGGAAGCGGAAGGCCCGGTCCATCAGCGCCGCGTGGCGGCTGACGTCCGAGCCAGGGATGACCAAGAGCATGGGCGTCTCCTCGGCTTGCTGGACGAGCCGAGTTGGCCATGCACGGCGAAGCGCCGGTATGGTCAAAAAAGACCATTGCCGCGGGAAGGGCTGGATTTCGACCAGGATTGCGCGAGCGCAGCCGCCTCGACCAGTGCGGTCGACAACCGGCTTGCGAGCGCGAGCCTTATCGCAGAGCGCCGTGACAGGCTGATGACGAAGGGGCAGACGCGAGGCTGGCGCTAGCCGCCGCGCGCCGGGCACTCCGTCGACGGCAGGGCGACCCCGTGCCCCACAGGTATGTAGCCGAGCTCGTCGCACAAGTCTCGGAAAACGAGGCGGCGGCGCTCCTTCTCCGCCTCGGCGAACGCGCAGCGCGCGGCGTGCTCGCTGTCGGTCGCGTCTCCCAACCGGCAGGCGGGACAGTTCGCGGTGTGGAAAGCGCGCTCCCACTCGGCCAGCGCCGCGACGTAAGCGCGGTGGGCGTCGACTGCCTGCGACTCCAGCGAGCTACTAGCCACCCGAACTCTCCCCGAAGAGAACAGTGTCTGCGGTACGCCCCCGCAAACGAACCTCTCTGACTCTTGGTGATCGGGGAGTTCGAAACCGCTGTTACACGGCCCTATGGCCTTTAGCTCGGAGAGCCTGTTGTATACGCCACAGGCTCCCCGACCATAAGGTCAAGGAGTGCGGTGCCGTAACGGCCGGCACCAACCGGTAACAGCGGGGTTTCGACGCCCCAGGGCGACGCGTACCGCCCCGCACGACTCATAGCCCCTTGGGGGGCCGCGTTCCAGACAGATTCGTTAAGGAGCCGGCTGCGACGCGACGCGCGCAGCCTGCCGACGTCAGCCGGCCAGTCGCGCCAACGGCAGCTCGAGCAGGATCGACACGCCGTCGGCATGCCAGTCGCGCGTCAGGCTGCCTTGCAGTCCCGCAAGGGCCGCGCGCTCAAGCGTGGAGCCGAAGCCCTCGCCCCGGCTCGCTCCGGGCGCGTTCGGGACGCCCGCCTCGCGCTACTGCACGCGCAGGCTGTCCCCTTGCGTGCTCAACTCGATGCGCAGCCGGCCCTCCGGCACGGAGAGCGCGCCGTACTTGGCTGCGTTGGTGGCGAGCTCGTGCAGCAGCAGCGCCGCGGACGTCAGGGCGTTGCCCGAGAGCGGCGCGTCGCTCCCACTGATGGCAAAGCGGGGATCCCCGTCGCTCGCGTGCGGCGCGAGGACGGCCTCGAGCAGTGCCACGAACGTCGTGGCGCTCGCGCCCGTGGCGTCTTCGGAGAGCTCCGGCATTGTCAGCGCGTGGGCCCGCGCGAGGGCGCGAAGGCGCTCGGACAGGTCGGCCGCGAGGGCCTCCCCGCCTTTGGTCGCGCGGGCGCTGAGCCCGACAAGCGCCGCGGTAAGGCTGAACAGGTTCTTGATGTGGTGGTTCATCTCGCGCAGCAGCAGGTTCTGCTGGGCGAAGGCGCGCTTCTGCACACTGATGTCGCGCGCGATCTTCGAGGCGCCGAGAATCTCGCCCGCCGCGTTCCGCACCGGGGACACGGTGAGCGAGATGTCGATGAGTTCGCCGTCCTTGCGGCGGCGGACCGTCTCGAAGTGCTCGATGCGCTCGCCGGCGCGCAGGCGGTGCAGGATCTCCGTCTCCTCCGCCAGCCTGTCGTCGGGAATGATCATCGTGATCGACCGGCCGACCGCCTCGTTCGCGCTGAAGCCGAACATGCGCTCGGCGCCGCGATTCCACGTCATGATGACGCCGTCGAGCGTCTTGCTCAGGATCGCATCGTCCGAGTTCTCCACGACGGCGGACAGCCACGCGGCCGCCTCGGCTGCCTGACGATCGGCTCCAGGCCTGGGCAGGCCTTGCTGACTACTTTGCGGTTGTTCGTCGGTCATGCGTGCCCCCGGGTCGGATTTCCTCCCGCGAGGGCTCAGGCGCCGCAGCGACCAACAGGCAGGCGTACCGACCTACTTAAATGGTCAGAGCCTGAAGCGCTATCGGGGAGGTGTTCCTCGCCGCGTCCGTCTCCCCGCCGCTGCGCGCAACGGCCTTGACGCCGACCGCTCGATCGGCGCAGCGCGGTCGTGACGGCCTTCGGCCAGCGTCCCGATGACACGGCACTCCCGCACCCGCCCCCGTTCGCACTCCTCCACCGTGCGCATCAGCTCCGCGCGCAGTTTCGACAAGTGTTCTACGCGCTGGTCGCTCTCGGCGATATGTCGCCGTGCTATCTCGTCGACCTCGGCGCAAGACTGCTCCGGCTTCGCGCTCATCGCCAGCAATTCGCGGATGGCCTCGACTTCGAATCCAAGCTCGCGGGCGTAGCGCACGAAGACGAGCCGCGACGCGTGGCTCTCGTCGTACCGCCGCTGCTGGCCTTGCGTGCGCGGCGGCGCGGGCAGCAAGCCGACCTGCTCGTAGTAGCGGATCGTTGGCACCTTGACGCCCGAACGCCGCGCTAGCTCCCCGATCGCGAACTCCATCGAAAAACCCTCTTGAACCTCTAGTCACTATAGGGATTACGGTCTTCTCTGAAAAGGAGGCGCGGAATGGCCGACGAATGCTGCAATCGAGAGGGCGACGCCTGCTCCAGGCCGGCGCCGCTGGTCCTCCCCGCGAAGAAGAGCGCATTAGCGCGCGAGACGGCGGACGCGTGCTGCTCCCACGGCGTTCCCGTCTTTGATGGCGTCGACCCGCGCTACAAACGCGTGCTGTGGGCCGTCATCGGCCTCAATGGGGCAATGTTCCTATTCGAGATGGTCGCGGGCCGGCTCGCCGGCTCCCAAGCCCTGCAGGCCGACGCGCTGGACTTCCTGGGCGACACCGTGACCTACGGATTGAGCCTGGCGGTGATCGGCGCCTCGCTCCGCACGCGGGCGAGCGCCGCGCTGGCCAAGGGTCTGTCCCTGAGCCTGATGGGGCTCTGGGTGTTCGGCTCCACGGCCTACCGGGCCCTCATCCTCGGCGTGCCCAGCGCTGACATCATGGGAATCGTCGGCTTCCTGGCGCTCGCTGCGAACCTCGCGTCGGTCGGCCTCTTGCTCCCTTACAAGGATGGCGATGCCAACGTCCGCTCGGTCTGGCTCTGCTCGCGCAATGACGCCATCGGCAATATCGCGGTGTTGTTTGCGGCCCTTGGTGTCTGGGGAAGCGCCACAGCGTGGCCCGACTTGATTGTGGCCGGCATCATGGCAGGCGTCTTCCTGACTTCGGCCGTTCAGATCCTCCGGCAGGCCTGGAGGGAATATTGGCAGGAGCACACGCCGCGTTCTGTTGCGGCGAAATAGACCTGTTGTTGGGCGCAGCCGCGCTCATGCGCGGACGCGCTCTACCTCCGGCCGTTCAGGCGGCCTCCGACCGAACCCGCCGGCGGCGGTTTCGGCCCGTGCGGGTCACGATCGCTCTGCCAAGGTAGCGCGATCCGGGAAGACAAACGCGACATACGAAACGTGTTCGAACCGCGCCCGAGACCTCGGGCGCGGTTACTTCCTAAGCAAGCGTGACAAGCTCGGGCAGAGGAGCGCTGCAATCGCAGGCCGCACACGATGGCGAGCAGCCCTCGCCGGTGCCGGGAGAGTCCCGCAAAACACACACGCGACGCGGCGCAACCTGAAGCGACGGCACCTACCTCAGTCGATGCAGCGACGATCGGACTTCCATGCGTCCGGGAAGGACCACCCGCTCTCGAATGGGCTTTCCTTGGTCCGGCCGCGGCCTTCCACGATCAACCCGCGAGGGGTTCGCTACGCAAGCGTGCGACCTCTCCGGCTGCGCCTGCGAGGTGATCGCGGCCGCGCCCGGACACGTCGGCGCCTGTCGAGCGGGGATGGTCCCCGCCCCAAGACGGGAGCCCCACGATGTCGCAGAACCTCAACCTCGCCCAGGAGAACGCCTTCAACCTCGCCCGCACCCTGATGGTCCCCGTGGTACTCTTCCAGGTCGACGACGCCTTCGGCGTCATGGTCTCGAGCGAGTACGACGGCGACGAGGACACGATTGTGCACGAGTACGATCCATGGTCGCCGGCCTACTAAGCCGGCCGGTGCCGCTGGCGCCGCGCCCGATGCAAGGGAGGCTGCGCCGCGGCCCAAGCCGAACGATCGCGACCACTTGCCGTCGCGCCCTTGCATCCGGCACGCTTCGCGGCAGGCGGGCGGCGTCCGTTGGTGTGGAGACGGGCGTCAACCGAAGAAAGGAGCGGGCTGGAAGCCCGCGTAGTGAAGGCCATGGAGAAGAGCGAAATCGAGGAATTGAGACGGAGGGTCGGCTGCGCTGCCCTGCTGGAGGACGACGGCTGGAAGGTCGACGTGAAGGAGAGCACGCGGCGCGCCGTGAAATACCGCCGCGACGCGAGGATCGTCATCGTGATCCACGACGGCCGCGGCTGGTTCGACCCGCTGTCGACGGCGAAGGGCGACGTGTTCGACCTGGCCGAGCACTTGGGCGCCCACGGCTTTCCCGAAGCCTCGGCCCGCGTCGCGGCCCTCGTCGGCTTCGTCCCCGCCGCGCCGGCGTGGGAGCGGCCGAGCCGTCCGGCGCCCGTCCACTCCGTCGCCGACCGCTGGGGCCGCCGCGCAAAGCCTCGGCCGGGCTCGGCGACGTGGCGCTACCTGACGGGCGAGCGGGGCATCCCGGAGTCCGTCGTCGCCACCGCGGTCCGGCAGGACCTGCTGCGGGAGGGGCCGCACGGCAGCATGTGGGCGGCGCACGGCGACGGCGGCGGCATGCTCCTGGGGTGGGAGGAGCGCGGCCCGCAGTGGCGCGGCTTCTCCACCGGCGGCGCCAAGGAACTGTTCCGGCTCGGCCCCTTGGCGGCAGCGCGGGTCTGCGTCACCGAGGCCGCGATCGACGCGATGAGCCTCGCCGCGATCCAGGTGCTGCGCCCCGACACCCTCTACGTCAGCACGGGCGGCGGCTGGTCGCCCGCGAGCGAGCACGCCATCCGCCGGCTCGCCGAGCGGCCGGGCGCCCGGCTTGTCGCCGCGACGGACAACAACCGCCAGGGCGACGTCTACGCCGACCGCATCCGCCTGATCGCGTCCGAGGCTGGCGCGGCCTACGCGCGCTCGCGGCCGCGCGCCGGCGACTGGAACGAAGACCTGAAGGCGCTTCTCGCGCGCATCGACAGTGAGCCCTTGGCCAAGGCGGGATAGCGGCATCGGCGGAGCACGCGGCGAGAAGTCCAAAAGACGGTGCCGCTCGTCCACGCGGCGACGCTTCCGCTAGGCCCGCACGCTCTCATTGTGCAGTAGGGGTTCCTTGATTGTTTTCGGGACCCCTCCGTGCCCGGCGACCCTCGCTCACAAGGAGAATCCAGACCGAACCGGCGAGCAGAGAGGGCGTCGCGACGACTGCAGCGCGAACCTTGCTCTGTGCGATGGAGGAAGTGGTTCATGGATTCGTTCGAGATCAACAAAATACTTGGCGGCCTGCTCGGGGCCGCCTTCGTCGTCTTCACGATCTCACTTCTGTCCGACGCGATCTTCGCCAACCCCGCGCCGCGGATACCCGGCTACATCCTGAAAGCGGCGGCGCCGATGGGTCAGAGCGCTGCGGCCGCCGCGCCGAAGCGCGTCGCAATCAGCGCGCTCCTCCCTGTCGGCCGACGCCACGAAGAGCGAAGCAATCTTCAAGCGCTGCCAAGCTTGCCACGACGGCACCAAAGGCGGCCCGAACAAAGTCGGCCCGAATCTCTGGGGCGTGATCGGGCGCGCAGTCGCCTCGCACCCCGGGTTCAACTACTCGCCGGCGATGAAAGCCTTCTCGATGGGCGGGAAGGCCCACTGGGACTACCAGATGGTCAGCGACTTCATCACCTCGCCGCGGGACTACGTGAAGGGCACATTCATGACGTTCGCGGGCCTGCCCGACGCGAACGACCGAGCGAACGTCATCGCCTTCCTCCGGATGCTCTCCGACGATCCGCTTCCACTCCCGAGGCAAGCCTCCGCTGCCGGCAAGTAGCGCCCGTCGCGACAAGCGGCGCGGCGACCGCCGTCCAAACGGTGTTAAGGAACAAGTGAGACGAAAAAGATGCCGGCAGAGGGTGTCCGCTGCCGCATGCTCGCCGGCCGCATCAAGGGTGGAGCTCGCCCGCGTCCCGCGGCCCTTGACCCGGCCGGGCGGAGAGGCGGCCGCCGAGGGTGTCTTGAACACCCGAAGGAAAGGGACCGCCAATGCCTGTCTACACAATCGAGACCACCTACCGCCTGCCCGTCTACCGCCAGCGCAGGTACGAGGCGCCGACCCTCGCTGACGCCTGCCGCCTCGCCGTCGACGACAACGACTGGGATGACGGCAAGCGCGACTACGAGTCGGCCGGCGAGACATACGTCACCGGCGCCTGGGAGGGCGCGGACACCGCCTATGGCGGCCCCGCGCTGCAAGTGCCGTCGCACTACGACGAGCCCCTGCAGCGCAAGGCAGACCACTTCGAGGTGCTGCTCGGCCTGGTCAAGGTGCTGGCCGGCACGCAGGACGCGGCGGCTCGCGCCTACTGGGGAGACCGCGCGGCGCTCGCGGCCGCCAAGGCCGAAGCGATCCTTGCCGGCGCGCGGGACCCCGATGCCGACGCGACCCAGCCGCGCGCGCACATCCTCCTGTCCTTCGACGAGCAGGAGGCGCGCGCGGCCGTCGAGGAAGTCATTGCGAACGACGACGCCGTCACGCTGTCGCCGGCTTCCGTCGCCGATGCGGACATCCACGCCGCCTGCGTCGCTGTGGCGGTCGCGTCGGACCTTTCGGAGGAGCGCGGCTCCGCGCTGTTCAGGGCTGCGCTCGCCGCCATCCGGAGCGCTGAGCAGCGGCTTGGGAGAGTGAAGGAGGGATAAAGACGGGGAAGGGAAAAGAAGGAGTGACCTGCCGCATGCCCGGCCGGCGCGTCAAGGGAGGCTTCGCCCGCGTGCCGCGGCCCTTGACCCGCCGGACCGGAGAGGCGGCCATGAAGGAGGGTCAGAAGGGCTGAAGAGGATGGCGAGCCGAAGCAGGCGAGCCGCGCTCCAGCCCGACGAGGCTGAAAGGAGCCCGCTCATGACCCTCCCCTCCATTCGCAAGGTGTACCAAGGCATCGCCGACCGCCGGCAGATGTTCAACATGTTCAACCGCCACGCGCAGCGGCCGATCCGCTGGCAGAACGACGACAGCGCCCTTCACTGCGGCGAGTGGTTCGAAGTCGGCGAGGCCGAGTACCACTACATGCTCGATATCCTGCCGCCGCTGTGGATGCGCGCCGACATGTTCGCGATGCGCGAATTCCTCACCGGCAGCGTCACCGGCGTCTTCTTCTCCCTGGCGATCGATGGCCGCCAACGGTTTTTCCACGGCTACTGCGATCTCGCGGACCGCGCCTCCCCGGCGCGCATGCGCGCCGTCATCGTCGACCGCGAGTCGCGGCCGGTGAAGGCGATGACACGCGAGGAACGGCTTGAGCACATCTGGTCGAGCACGCACGGCGACTACCGCGGATACGCAGGCGAGAATTGGCCCGCGCATCTGCGCGGGCTGCGCACGGTGCTGGTCTACGGTGGAAAGCAGGGCACGGTCGCGAAGCTGCTTGACCGCCTGACCGACGCGGAGGTCTCGGCGAAGCTGCCCGTGCACTTGCGCTACCTCCCTGACGCGATCGCAGCGTGACGGGAGGCGGCGATGTTCACCTTCTCCGTCACGGACGTCCGCGCCGTCCTCATGCGTGGACGGCTCGACGCCTACCTCAACGGGGGTTTCCGTAATCCCCATTATGGCCTGCATCCCGGCCGAGATGAGAAACCCGGCATCTGGCTGGTCGGCGACGAGGGCGTGTACATCCTCTCGAACGGCAAGCTCAAGAAGGGGCAGCGCCCGTTCGTCGTCTATGCCGACGAATGCGACCCGAAGACCAACGCCGACTACTGGCACTACAAGCGCCAGCATTTCGGCGGCGATGACGGGATCGAGTTTATCGACGCCGTCATGCTTGTGAAGCTGATCGCGGCCAGCCCCGGCTGCACGCATCTGCGGATCGTCTTCCTCCCGAATTCGATGCAGCTCTACGTGATCGCTAGAGACTAGCGATCCGACGACGGTCGCCGCTCGGCGGCCGTGCCCGACCCGTTCCCAAAATCCGCGCACGTCCAGCCGGCTGGAGCACTCCAGCGGGCCGATGGCGCTCGCCCTCACCACAAGGAGACATTCCAATGGCGCATGACGATCCCTTCACCCTCGATCTCTTCAACAACACCGCGCTCTCGTCGGGCCTCGGCCTCGGCGTCACTGCGTTCGCCGGTGACATGGCCGTCGAGCCGGACGATGACGATCGCGATCCGTCGACGCCAGCACCTGCGCGTCCGGCTGCGGCCGTCGGCCGTTCGATCTCGCCCGCGCACCGGGCGAGAGGCGCGAACTTCCATCTCGCCGGCGACCGCGCCCTCGCGAAGGGCTGGAGGAGCCGCGCGCGCGACAACATCAACGCGATCCGGCTTGCCGCCGCGATCGAGGCCGAGGCACGGCCGGCGACAATCGACGAGCAGGAGCAGTTGATCCGCTTCACCGGGTTCGGTGCTTCGGAGCTCGCGAACTCCGTCTTCCGGCAGCCTGGTGAGGCTGACTTCCGCAAGAGCTGGGAGGCGATCGGCGAGGAGCTGGAAGAGGCGGTCGGAGACCTCGAGCACGCCTCACTCGCGCGCTGCACCCAGTACGCGCACTTCACCCCGGAATTCATCGTCCGAGCGATGTGGGCAGGACTTCAGCGTCTCGGCTGGCGCGGCGGCCGCGTGCTCGAGCCCGGCGTCGGCGCCGGGCTGTTTCCGGCGCTGATGCCCGAAGAGCTTCGCGCCGCCTCGCACGTCACCGGCATCGAGCTCGACCCGGTGACGGCGCGCATCGTGCGCCTGCTGCAGCCACGGGCACGCATCGTCACCGGCGACTTCGCGCGCACCGAATTGCCGGCGGCCTTCGACCTCGCCATCGGCAACCCGCCCTTCTCCGACCGCACCGTCAGATCGGACCGGGCGTACCGCTCGATGGGCCTGCGCCTGCACGACTACTTCATCGCGCGGGCGATCGACCTCTTGAAGCCCGGGGCGCTCGCGGCCTTCGTCACATCGCACGGCACAATGGACAAGGTGGACTCTTCCGCCCGCGAGCACATCGCCAAGTCGGCCGACCTGGTTGCGGCAATCCGCCTGCCGGAGGGCAGCTTCCGCGCCGATGCCGGCACGGACGTCGTCGTCGACATTCTCTTCTTCCGCAAGCGCAAGGTCGGCGATCCGGAAGGCGACCTGTCGTGGCTCGACCTCGAGGAAGTCCGGTCCGCGGCCGGTGACGACGGTGCTATCCGCGTGAACCGCTGGTTCGCGCGGCACCCCGACTCCGCACTCGGCGCGCACGCGCTCACCTCGGGCCCCTTCGGCGAGGCTTACACGTGCCTGCCGCATCCGGATGTCGATCTCGATCAGGCTCTCTCCGCAGTGGTCTCTCTTCTCCCGGAAGCCATCTACGACGGCGAGCCCGACGCGATCGACCCCGAGTTGGAAGACATGGGCGATCTCGGGGACGTCGACCTTCCTTCTGATCGCCATGTGCGGGAGGGCAGCTATTTCTTCGACCAGTCCCACGGCCTGATGCAGCTCCTCGACGGCGCGGCCGTCGCCGTCAAGGCGCGCAAGGGGCGCAGCGCGGACGGCATTCCGGAGAAGCACGTCCGCATCATCCAGAAGCTGATCCCGGTCCGCGACGCCGTCCGCGAGGTGCTGAGGTGCCAAGAGCTGGACCGGCCGTGGAAGGACGCGCAGGTCCGCCTGCGCATCGCGTGGTCGAGCTTCGTGCGCGACTTCGGCCCGATCAACTTCACCACAGTCTCCATGACGGAAGACGAGGAGACGGGCGAAGTGCGCGAGACGCACCGCCGGCCGAACATACAGCCCTTCCTCGACGACCCCGACTGCTGGCTGGTCGCCTCGATCGAGGAGTACGACCTCGATACCAACACTGCAAAGCCCGGGCCGCTCTTCACCCAGCGCGTGATCTCGCCGCCGGCGGCGCCGGTGATCACCAGTGCGGCCGACGCGCTCGCCGTCGTGCTGAACGAGCGCGGCCACGTCGACGTCGAGCACATCGCCGAGCTGTTGCACCGTGATCGCGACAACGTCGTCGCCGAGCTCGGCAGCGCCATCTTCCGCGATCCGGCCGACGGCTCATGGCAGACAGCCGACGCGTATCTGTCGGGCCCTGTCCGCGACAAGCTGAAGACGGCGGAAGCGGCGGCCGCGCTCGATCCGGACTATGAGCGCAACGTCACCGCGCTGCAGGCAGTCCAGCCCGCCGATCTCAGCCCGTCGGACATCACCGCACGGCTCGGCGCGCCGTGGATTCCGGCCGCCGACGTCATCGCCTTCGTCAAGGAGACGATGGGGGCCGACATCAAGATCCACCACATGCCGGAACTCGCGTCGTGGACGGTGGAAGCACGGCAACTCGGCTGGATGGCGGCGGGGACCTCGGAATGGGGCACCGACCGGCGTCACGCCGGCGAGCTGCTCGCCGACGCACTCAACAGCCGCGTGCCGCAGATCTTCGACACGGTGAAGGACGGCGACAGCGAGCGCCGCGTCCTCAACGTCGTCGACACCGAGGCCGCGAAGACCAAACTGCAAAAGATCAAGGACGCCTTCCAGCGCTGGATCTGGTCCGATCCCGACCGCACCGACCGCCTGGCGCGCGTCTACAATGACCGCTTCAACAACATCGCGCCACGGGCCTTCGACGGCTCCCACCTGAGACTTCCCGGCGCCTCTGGCGTCTTTGTTCTTTATGGGCACCAGAAGCGCGGCATTTGGCGCATCGTCTCAGCCGGCTCGACCTACCTCGCCCACGCCGTCGGCGCGGGCAAGACCATGACGATGGCGGCTGCCGTCATGGAGCAGCGCCGGCTCGGCCTGATCGCGAAGGCGATGCTCGTCGTGCCCGGTCACTGCCTGGCGCAGGCCGCGCGGGAATTCCTGGCGCTCTACCCGAACGCCCGCATCCTCGTCGCCGACGAGACCAATTTCACCAAGGATAAGCGGCACCGTCTCCTGTCGCGCGCCGCGACCGCGACCTGGGACGCGATCATCATCACGCACTCCGCCTTCCGCTTTATCAGCGTGCCGTCAGCGTTCGAGCAGCAGATGATCCAGGACGAGCTCGAGCTCTATGAGACGCTGCTGACCAAGGTCGAGAGTGACGACCGCGTCTCGCGCAAGCGCCTCGAGCGCTTGAAAGAGGGACTGCAGGAGCGGCTGGAGTCGCTGTCGACGCGCAAGGACGACCTGCTGACCATCTCCGAGATCGGCGTCGACCAGATCATCGTCGACGAGGCGCAGGAGTTCCGCAAGCTCTCCTTTGCCACGAATATGAGCACCTTGAAGGGCGTCGACCCGAACGGCTCGCAGCGGGCCTGGGACCTGTTCGTCAAGTCTCGTTACGTCGACATGAAGAACCCGGGCCGCGCGCTCGTGCTCGCCTCCGGCACCCCGATCACCAACACGCTCGGCGAGATGTTCTCGGTGCAGCGCTACCTCGGCTACGCGGCGCTCAGCGAGCGCGGCCTGCACGAGTTCGACGCGTGGGCGTCGACCTTCGGCGACGTCACGACCGAGCTCGAGCTGCAGCCGTCCGGCAAGTACAAGTCGGTCACGCGCTTCGCCACCTTCGTCAACGTCCCGGAGCTGATCGCGATGTTCCGCTCCTTTGCGGACGTGGTGATGCCTGAGGACCTGCGCCAGTACGTCAGGGTGCCGGCGGTCTCGACCGGCAAGCGGCAGATCCTCACCGCGAAGCCGTCGGCGGCGTTCAAGCGCTACCAAGCGCTGCTCGGCGAGCGCATCAAGGCGATCGAGGAGCGCGACCGCGCGCCCGAGCCTGGCGACGACATCCTGCTCTCGGTCATCACCGACGGCCGCCACGCGGCGATCGACCTGCGCCTCGTCGACCCCGACAACGACAACGAGGCCGACAACAAGCTGAACCAGCTCGTCGGCAACGCCTTCCGCATCTGGAGCGACACTGCCGAGAGCACATACGTCCGCTCCGACGGGAAGCCGTTCGACCTGCCCGGCGCCGCGCAGATGATCTTCTCGGACCTCGGCACCATCAGCGTCGAGAAGTCGCGCGGCTTCTCGGCGTACCGCTGGATCCGCGACGAGCTCGTCCGCATGGGTGTGCCGGCCTCCGAGATCGCCTTCATGCAGGACTACAAGAAGTCGGAGGCGAAGCAGCGCCTGTTCGGCGACGTGCGCGCCGGCAAGGTCCGCTTCCTGATCGGCTCGTCGGAGACGATGGGGACCGGCGTCAACGCGCAGCTGCGCCTGAAGGCGCTGCACCACCTCGACGTGCCGTGGCTGCCGTCGCAGATCGAGCAGCGCGAGGGGCGCATCGTGCGGCAGGGCAACCAGCACGACGAGGTCGACATCTTCGCCTACGCGACCGAGGGCAGCCTCGACGCGCAGATGTGGCAGAACAACGAGCGCAAGGCCCGCTTCATCGCCGCCGCGCTCTCGGGCGACACCTCGATCCGACGGCTCGAAGACATGGGCGAGAGCCAGGCCAACCAGTTCGCCATGGCGAAGGCGATCGCGTCAGGCGACCCGCGGCTGATGCAGAAGGCCGGACTCGAGGCGGACATCGCGCGGCTCGAACGGCTGCGGGCCGCGCACATCGACGACCAGCACGCGGTGCGACGGCAGATCCGCGACGCCGAGCGCGACGTCGAATATTCGACGCGCCGCATCGGTGAGATCGGCCAGGACATCGCGCGTCGCACCCCGACCTCGGGCGACGCCTTTGCGATGGCGGTGACCGGAGAGACCTACGCCGAGCGCAAGCTTGCGGGCCGCGCGCTGCTGAAGGAGATTCTCACCCTCGTCCAGCTTCAGCAGGAAGGCGAAACCGTCATCGCGTTGATCGGCGGCTTCGACCTCGAGTACTCCGGCGAGCGCTTCGGCCGCGATGGATACCGCTTCGCCACGATGCTTCTGCGAACTGGTGCGGAGTATGAGATCGAGCTGCCGGTTACGGTGACGCCGCTCGGCGCGGTCGCTCGCCTCGAGCACGCGCTCGACGACTTCGAGGGCGAGCGGGAGCGCTACAGCCAGCGGCTGGCCGACGCGCGCAGGCGGCTCGCCTCCTACGAGTCACGCGACGCCGGCGACTTCGCCTTCGCCGGCGAGCTCGCCGACAAGCGCCGGCAGTTGGCCGAGGTGGAGAAGGCACTGGCGGAGGACGACGGAAGCGCCGGCGGGATGCAGGCAGCAGCATGAAAGGAAATAGAAAAGAAGAAGAGCGGGAGAAAAGCCCGCTCGCAGATCGGGCGGGCCGCCGGCGCTGCGCTCAACCGCCGCCTGCGCGATCCCGGCCCGTCGTCCTGCGCAGGGCTTCGGCCCTGCTGGTCCTGCCGGGCAGGGATGCTCGGCCGCAGTTGCACCGGCCCGTCCGCTCCGCGGGCCGGGGGGTGTCTTCGGGAAGAAGACGAGAAAGGGCCGGGGAAGCCGGTCCCGCAACCCCAAAAGGAGCACTTCCATGCAACTCATCAAGGTCGACCCGCGCGCGCTGAAGGAGAATCCCGACCGCATGCGCCAGACCAAGTCGACGCCGCAGGCCGACGCGCTGCTGCTGGCGACGATCAAGGCCGTGGGCATCGTGCAGCCGCCGGTGATCACGCCGGAGACCGGAGGCGGCAACGGCTACGTCATCAACGCCGGCCACCGCCGCGTGAAGCAGGCGATCGCCGCCGGGCTCGAGGAGATCGACGTCCTCGTCGACGACGCGGCGAACGACAACGGCGCCATGCGCTCCATGGTCGAGAACATCGCCCGCGAGGCGCTGAACCCGGTCGACCAGTGGCGGGCGATCGAGCGCCTGGTCGCGCTCGGCTGGACGGAGGAGGCGATCGGTGTCGCGCTCGCGCTGCCGGTGCGCCAGATCAAGAAACTCCGCCTGCTGGCGAACGTGCTGCCGGCGATGCTCGACCACATGGCCAAGGGCGACATGCCCGACGAGCGCCAGCTCCGCACCATCGCGGCTGCGTCGCTCGACGAGCAGAAGGAGGTCTGGAAGAAGCACAAGCCGTCGAAGGCCGACCCGCAGGTCTCGTGGTGGAGCGTGGCGCAGGCGCTGCAGAAGACGCGCATGTTCGCGCGTCACGCAAGCTTCGGCGACGACCTCGCGCAGGCCTACGGCATCGCGTGGGTCGAGGACCTGTTCGCCCCGGCGGACGAGGACAGCCGCTACACCACCGACGTCGAGGCCTTCCTCGGCGCGCAGCAGGAGTGGATGACGGCGAACCTGCCGAAGAAGGGCGTCATCGCCGAGACCACGAACTGGGGTGAGGTGAAGCTGCCGCCGAAGGCGGAGCGCGTCTACGGCAAGCCGGCGAAGTCCGACTGCACGGCGATGTACCTCGACCGCGACGGCCGCGTGCAGACCGTGCACTACCGCATGCCGGCGGCGAAGAAGCCGAAGGGTAAGGGCGCGACCGCTCCGGACAACGCCGCGGACGACGTCGGCGAGGTCTCGAAGCCGCGTCCCGACGTGACGCGCAAGGGCGTCGAGATGATCGGCGACCTGCGCACCGACGCGCTGCGCGAAGCGCTCGGCCGCGCACCGATCGAGGACGACACGCTGATGGCGCTGCTCATCCTCGCCTTCGCCGGGCAGAACGTCTCCGTCACGACGGGAGGCGGCGGCACTACCTACGGCCACAGCCGGCTGGCGAAGAACGCGGCGGTGCTGTTCGACGCCGACGGCAAGCTCGCCTTCGACATTGACACGCTGCGCGGCGCGGCGCGCACCATGCTGGTCGACGTCTTCTCGTGCCGCGAGAACGCCACCAACAGCGGCGTCGTCGCCCGAGTCGCCGGCGAGGTGGTCGGCGCGGACGCGTTCCTGCCGAACATGGGCACGGAGGACTTCCTGTCCTGCCTCTCGCGCGGCGCCCTCGAGGCGTCGTGCAAGGACACGCCGGTCCTGCCGCGCCAGCGCGTGAAGGACACGCGCGCCGCGCTCGTCGAGCACTTCAAGGACGGGCACCTCGTCCACCCCTCCGCGCTCTTCGCGCCCGATCCGGCGAAGCTCGCCGACTGGCTGTCGTCGAGCGCGATCTCGCCCGGCGACGACGAGACGGAGGAGGACGCCGACGGCAGCGACGACGGCTTCCCCGGCGAAGAGGCCGAGGCCTTCCAGGAGGCCGCCGAGTAAGCGGCGCGCCTCTTCTCCCGAACGATCCGCCGCCGCCGGCTTGGCCGGCGGCGGCTCTGTTCTCACTCTCGCGCAAAAGGAGGACGACATGTCCGCGCAAGAAATCTTCGACGACGCACCCGTCGGCTCGACCGTCGCCTGGTCGGATGGGACGCCGCGGCCACCGGCTCGCTTCAACAAGAAGCTGGCCGCCTGGCGCACCAGCAACAGCAGCGGCCGCCTGATCCGCAAGCAGGGCGGCCGAGGCGTCGGCAATATCCCGCGCCCGGCCTACTTCACGCTGCACGAGGCCGACTACGGCGCCGGCGGCGGCGTCGCCATCCGCGTGCACCGGACGTTCTCGGTGAAGTCGAAGCTCTGCTTCGCCGTCGTCGAGCGTCCCGCCGTCGGCGCGGTCCGCGTGTTCGACCGCGCCGGCGATGACGCCGAGCTCGTCTGCCTGGCGACCAACGAGGCTGACGCGAGGGAGTGGCTGACGCGGCACGGCTATCCGCGCGCGGTGCTCGAGGCGGTCACGGCCGACGAGGTCGGCGCCGACGCCGTCGAAGGGAGGGCCGTGGCATGAACACTCCATCTCTCCTTCTCGATCACGTCTCCTTCGGCCGCAGCGCCGACGGCCTTCTCGTCGCGCTCGTCGTCGACACGGCGTTCGCGATGGCGCCGGCGCGCGACGGTCGGCACAATCTCGTCACCGGCTGGCGCATTCGGCGCCCGATGGTGGAGTGGAAGCGCGACGATTTCTACGGCTACTCCGGCGAGCTCGCCGACGAGGCGGCGTTTCGCGCCCGGGTGCTCGAAAACGCCGAGCACCAGCGCGAGCGCAGGATGCTGGGTCGCGTCGAAGAGCATTCGCGCGCGCACACGCCATGGGGCGCCTCGCAGGGCGCGACGGTCTATGCCGAGGGCGTGACCTCGCATTCGACCGCCGGACACGGCGGCTTCAAGCTTTCGGCCGCGCGCAACCGCAAGGTCCATCCCACACTGCGCTCGGCGGGCGGCTGGTACGAAGAAGATGCCGAGTGGGCGATCGTCGCGATCACCTTTCCGCACCTCTTCACGGCGTTCGAGCGGCGCTGCGCGGAGCGAACCGTCAAGGATTCGTGGCCGGACGCATGGGAGGCGATCTTCGGCACGATCCTCATGCCGGGCGAATCGCACGAGAAGGATCGCCGTGCCTTCGAGGCGGCGCACGCCGACGACTGGGTCGTCGCCTCGGCCATCACATCGAAGCACGAGCCCGGCTTCGTCGAAGTCGTCGCCACGCTCGGCGGCAAGCGCGGGCCGGGGACTGAGGAGCGCCGCTTCCTCGTCCCATCCGACGACTACAGCGTCGGCCGCTTCGGCTTCGTGGTCGACGAGGCGCGCCACCAGGTCTACGGCGGCCCCTCCGACTTCATTGGATGGAGGTGACCATGCCCTGGCGCCTCATCGCCAAAGCCTTCGGCTGGCGTTCGGCCACCGACGAGGACAGCGAGACGCCCGTCCTCGTCGTCTGGCACCCCCGGCTCGGGCGGCACTTCACCGGCTCGGACGCCTGGAAGCGCGCCGTGCGCGTCTCGGTCCACGCGCCCGAGCCCTACCCTTGTGGCGCAGACACAAAGGAGGCCCGGCCATGAAAGCGTACCTCGTCGCCGTGAACCTCCTGGTCCACGCGCACCACAATCCAGAGAGCGCCATCGCCGACGCGCTCGACGGCATCCTCACCCCCGACATGCGCAAGCACGCCGGGGCCAACTCGGCGCTGATCGACTGGGCGGTCGCCGGCGACGACCTTTCTTCATCCATCGCGGGCGTCTCCCTCCCCGATGACTACACGGCGGACGAATCCGCTTTTCCATTGTGGCCGCTGGGGACTGTGCGATGACTGGGCCACCGGACCGCCGTCTCGCGCTTGCGCGCATGGAAGCCGCGCATGCCGAGACGCAGCGGCATGTCCGCGTTGTCGAGCGCCAGATCGCGGCACGCGCAGAGCGGATGACGATCACCGAACGGGCGAAGCGCCGGCAGCACGGCCGGAGCGCATCGAGCTGGACGAACGCTGACGAGCGTGTGTTTCAGCAGCGCCTCGCGGAGCTGGCCCTCGCCCGCCGCGGCGAGATCGACGCGCTCACACGCAAGCTCGATCGGCAGGAGACGGCGATCGCCGAGTTTCGGAGGCGCAATCGCGTTTCCGCTTCCGCTGCAGGGGAGTGAGAGACCAAGCGCCTCACCGTCGCGACGGCGAGGAAGGACCCCGACGCGCGTCGGCGGCGGCGATCGGTCGGAGGGCCTGCGGTGACCTCCCGGTTTCGGCGGCGGGTGACCCTTTGCCGACGCCCCCTCGGCTTGTGCTGCGGTCTGAACCGTCCGCGGTCCGCTTCAAGGGCAAGTCGCGAAGCGATCGGCAGCCGCCGTCTCGCGATGGGGGCCGCGTCCCTCGCAGGCCTGAAGGCCCGCTTGTCCGCAACCCGCCCATGCTCGCCCTGGCAGCCGCCGCCCCCTGAAGCGGCCCGCTGGGGCCGGTTCTGGTCGACCGCACCCGAGGGGGCGTCGGCAAAGGCCCGACAGCTCCCAAGGTGAAACCGAGAAAGGATCACACCATGACCAAGACCGCCCGCTCCCCTCGCTCCACCGCCCGCGTCATCCCGCTCCGCCGCGGCACGACCCTCGAAATGGTCCGCCTCGCCTGCCCCGACGCCGCGCAGACGCTGCGCATCTCCGAGAGCTTCGGCCTCGCCGTCCTCGACAGCGACGGCATCCGCGACCTGCACGAGCGGCTCGTCGTCGAGACCGCCGACGCCCTGAAGGACGGGCTCAGCGACCGCGCGATGGAGATCCACCTCCAACGCATCGTCGGCTCCTACGTCGGCTCCGCGCATGGCGCCGGCCAGTTCTACTCCCGCGCCGTGACCGAAGCTCGCGAGGCCACTGCCAAACTCGCCAACGACGCCCGCGACGAAGACCTCGACGGCCCCGTCGGCTTCGACAGCCAGGCGCAGCGCAAGCGCGAGTTCGCAGCCGACATGGGCCTTCAGGCGCACGCACTCCGGATGGCGGCCGAGGGGCCGTCGCCGCCTACGAGCAGGTCATCGGCGAAGCCTGGAAGCCATTCGAACGGCAGGTCGAGCACGCCGGCGAGACAGTCTCGAAGAAGGCCGCAGCGGCCCAGATGTCGGCGTTCGAATAGCACTCTCGGCGGGGCTCCGGCCCCGCCTTTCACTCTGCTCTCTCTGAGGGCCGGTCGCGAGACCGGCCCTTTCTTCGTGCCGCCGACAAAACCAAGACAAGACCAATGAAAATCTAAAGAGCGGCGCTCCGCGCCCGCGGCCCCTCCCCGATCCGTGGTCCATGCGGCGGATGCCACGCACGCGCAACGGCTTCGCCGTCCTCCGCTGCGCTGCGGCCCTGCGGGTGCGCGAGCGCGCGATGCCGCCGCCGCGGACCCCGTGAGGGGCCGCGGCAGGCGCGGCCTCCAAAACGGAGGTCATTGAAATGAGCAGGAAGGAAGAGAAGCCGCGCGCCGACGTCTACGCGCGCATCACCGATCGCATCGTCGCGGACCTCGAGCGCGGCGTGCGCCCTTGGGTCAGGCCTTGGAGCGCGGCGAATGCCGTCGGCCGCATCACACGGCCTCGGCGCCACAACGGAATGCCCTACCAGGGCATCAACGTCGTGCTGCTCTGGTCGGAGGCGGTGGCGCGCGGCTTCGCGTCGTCGACCTGGATGACCTTCAAGCAGTCGCTCGAGCTCGGCGGACACATCCGCAAGGGCGAGAGCGGGACGATGGTGGTCTACGCCAACAAGGTCACCAAGACCGAGACGGACGACAACGGCGACGACGTCGAGCGCACGGTGCCGTTCCTGCGCGCCTACACGGTGTTCTGCGTCGACCAGATCGACGGGCTTCCCGAACAGTACTACAAGGCCGCGGCTGCGCCGGCCACACCGCCGGCGCAGCGCATCGCGCACGCCGAGGCGTTCTTCGCCAACACCGGCGCGACGATCCGGCACGGCGGCGACAAGGCTTACTTCGCGCCGTCGCTCGACCTCATCCAGATGCCGCCGTTTGAAAGCTTCCGCGACGCGGAGAGCTACACGGCGACGCTCGCGCACGAATGCGTGCACTGGACGGCGCCCGCGCACCGCGTCGACCGCGATCTCAGCCGCTACGCCAAGGACCGCAGCGAGCGCGCCCGCGAGGAGCTGGTCGCCTTATCCTGACACTGTGATCCTGTCTCAGAATCAGGCATGGGGAGGCATCATCGGCGGTTCCGATGAGGCTCTTCAGACGTCCGAGTCAAGCGTTCCCGCAGCGTAAGCGAGGACAACGCTTGACGCGGCGGCGACTCCACAAGCTTGTTCATGGGGTGCAGGCAAAGTCCTGCACCCCTGCCACGTGGCGAACGGGAGAGCGCGAGGGAACCCCTCGCATTCCAAACAAAAGAGTTGCGCCGAAGGCGCTCCGTTCAGGTATCGTGCGTGCAGTTATATTTTACCGACCTTGGCGCTGTTTCGCGCCCGCTTTCCATAGATGGTTTCGCAGTGAACACTGCGCCCGGCGCGCTTGACACGGCCGAGCGCGCCGGGCTGATCGATGACATGCCCTTCATCCTGATGGATGACGGCAGCTACGATCTTGATCTCAACCGGTTCTTCCGCGCCTGTCCCGCTATGGGGGCGCGATCGCCGAACACGTGGCGCTCCTACGCACGCGATATTCTTGTTTGGGCACGCTTCCTCCACGAACGCCGCGGCGGCAAGACGGTCTGGCAGGCCGACCGCCATGACGTGTTGGCGTTTCATCGGGCACGGCGCCTGTCGGACGCCGCATACCGCATTTCGGCGTCGAGCTGGAACCGTTGCGTTGCCGCGCTTGACAAGCTTTATCGCTGGGCCGTTGAAGAGGAGATCATCACGACCTCGCCCTTCGGCTACGGCGTCGCGCTACGGCGGGCGTCGGGTAGGCGCGCCATGGTGGCCGTCACGACGAACCGGGCACGTGAGCGCGCAGCGCGTCGGCACGATACCCGATACATTGACCTCGGCCGCTACCTGCTTTTTCGCGACGTCGGGCTGAGAGGACGTCTGCCGGACGGTTCCGAGGATCCTGCGTGGCGTGGCCGCAATGGGGAGCGGAACGCCCTCTTCGCCGAGCTTCTCGTCACGACCGGTTTGCGGCTGACCGAGGCCGGCAGCCTGCTCCTGACGGAGCTTCCGCGCCTGACCGAGGCTGGATCGCGCTCAGCGCCGTTCGATCTTGCCGGTCCGATCGCCAAGGGCGGACGGCCACGGCGCATCCCTATTCCCCGCAGGGTGCTGAGGATGATCGCCGACTACATCGACTTCGAGCGCACGATTTCCGCCTCCCGGTCCGAACCGGCGCTGTCCGATCCGCTCTGGCTAATGCCGGTGGACAGGAAGGTAAGAGATGACGCAGGCAAGCGTGTTCGGGTCGACCGCCTGACGCCACGCGAGCGCCGGCGCGTGCTGATCGGTGCACCCGCTACGGCGCAGCATGCCGTGCTCTGGCTGACCGAATGCGGCCAGCCTGTCCCGCCGGCCACCTGGGAAGCTGCCTTCCGCCGGGCCTGCGTCCGCTGTCGTCGCTTCGGCATCGAGATCGACGTGACGCCGCATACCTTGCGGCATACCTTCGCCGGCAACATGCTCTCCATGCTGATCCGCGAGCAGATCGGCTCGGTGTTCGATCCGCAGGACCGGCACGGCGCGGCCTACCGGCGGATTCTCTGCGATCCGCTGCAGAAGCTGCAGCACCTGCTGGGGCACGCCAGCGTGACCAGCACCTACATCTATCTCGACAGCCTTGCCGAGGCGCAGGAGCTGGTCGAGGCGGCCGCGGATCGCTGGGCAGAAGATACGGCTGGAGATGCCGCATGATTGCCGCGATGACTGCCTTAAAGCGGTGGCCGGGCCGCCGTGCACTGTTTCCCGAAGCCTTGCCCGACCCCGAGGGTGAAGCCGTCGCTGCGATCGCGTCGCTGCGCTTCTCCGTCACGCTTGCGGACCGTAGCAAGACAATCGACCTGACGATGCTCAGCGGCCGCAGGGCGTTGGCCCGGAGTTTTGCCGGTGCTCTCTGGCGCGCCTGCCAGGTCGGCGGTCCGGCCGGCTCGATCTCGACCGCTTCCGCCTATGCCAATGCGCTTAAGACGTTCTGGCGGTATCTCGACGCCGTTAGTCCCCACGTCGTCAGATTGTCCGACGTGAGCGCCGCCTGCATCGACGGCTTCGACGCCTGGATGGAGGAGAGCGGCCTGCATCCCAATCACCGGCTGCACCGGATGAGCAAGGTGCTCAACTTGCTGCGGCTCGCCGAAGCCGCCGAGCCCGGCCGCCTGCCGCCCGATGCCTCGCGGCGCTTGATGTACACGAGCGACCGGCCGGGCGTGCGCGCCCGGCCGCGTGATGCCTATGGCGACGATATCGCGAAGGCGTTGCGGACCGCGGCACGCACCGATCTGGCCGCCATCATCCGTCGCTTCGCTGACGCAGATCGAATGCCGACGGTCGAGGACGCCTTTCGAAGCAGCGCGCTCGCGGCGGCACACGAAGCGGCCATGGCGGCGATCGATGCGGAAGGCGTCATTGGGCACAGGCATCCTCTCTTCAAGCGGCTCTACACACTCCGCCGTGAGAGCGGCTTGCCGAACGATCGCCTGATCCACGATCTGCATGGCCGCCGGCACCTGCTCGCCGCCGACCTCGTGTCGCTCATAGTCCTTGTCTCGCTCGACACGGGGCTCGAGATCGAAGCGATCAAGGACCTGCGGGCAGATTGCCTGAAGAATCCGGCGGGTGGCTATGTCGAGATTGAGTATTGTAAGCGGCGGGCGCGCGGCGCTGAGTGGAAGCGGCTGCGCGTGCGCGACGGCGGTTCCTCGACTCCGGGCGGTCTGATCCGCAAGGTGCTGCAGTGGACCGGCCCGGCGCGAGACCGGCTCGGCGCCGATACGCTCTGGGTCCACTACGCCTGGGGCCGCTTGATCCCGCGCGTGCTTGGCATGAAGGAGCCTGTGGCTTCATGGACCCGCCGGCATGACATCCGCGATGAACAGGACCAGCCCCTTCGTCTCAACCTGACTCGCCTGCGCAAGACTCACAAGGCGGCATGGTACCGGCGCACGGGCGGCCAGCTCGAGCGCTTTGCCGTTGGGCACAGCACCGCGGTTGCGGCCAATCACTACGCCGACATTCCCGCGCTTCGCCATATTCACGAAGCCACGATCGCCGACGCCATGAGCGATGCGCTTGACGCAGCCCTGCGTCCCTGCGTGCTGTCGCCGGACGAGGAAGCGGCCGTCCGGGTCGATCCCGACCACGCGACCGGTCTTCCCATTTCCGGCGCCGCCGCTGTCACCGCGTTGCTCCGCGGCGAACAGGATGTCTGGCTCGCCAGTTGCGGCGGGTTCTACGCGAGCCCGTTCGGCCCAGAGGCGAAGCCTGTCCGTCGCCCTTTTGGGGCTGTCTCGAATGCAGCAACGCGGTGATCACGGCCCGCAAGCTGCCCGCGCTGCTGTCGTTCCTCAGCTTTATCAGGACGCAGAGACAAGCGCTCACCGAAGCCGACTGGACGACCAAGTTCGGCCGCGTTCATGGCCGGATCGCCGATCAGATCCTGCCCCGGTTCAGCGAAGCCGAGATTGATGAGGCGCGACAGGCTGCGGCTGCGGACCCGAGGCTGATCTACCTTCCGCCTGAAGCGGGAGCGCCATGATGCCAGCACCGATCACACTTCCAGCCAGACCTTCTTTGCCCTCGGTCATTTACAGTGACGACGAGCCCGTGCTCGCCGGCGTCGCAATCAGGGACGATGCCGACCGCGCGCAGCTCCACCGTTTCGGTGACGATCACTGGGATTTGAGCGCCGCCATCTTCCGGGTGAACGCGCGCTACAGCAATTACCGGCTCAACTTCGCCCGCATCGCCGATCCGGTCACGCGCCGTCTGGCGAAAGAGTATGTAATCGCCCGTCTGCGCATCCACTTGCCGGGATATCGTGCGCCTGCGGCGCGACCTCGGCGATCCGGCTTCTGCGCTACATCCAGCACTTTGCCGCGTTCCTTCGGACGCAGCTCGGCGCCGTCGACCTCGGCCGAGTGGATCCGGCTTTGCTCGACGCCTATCTGGTGCATGCCCGCGACGGCGGCCGGAGAACGCCCCACGAGACGGTGAAGTATGTCGAGGTGCCGATTGACCTGCACCACCTGGCGCCGTGGCTGACCGGCGGCGGTATCGGCTTTCTGCCGTGGCGCGGGCACGCCGCGCACCGTGTCGCCGGCCGGCCGCCGGCGCCTGCCGAGAACGCCACGCCGCGCATTCCCGAGCCGGTCATCGGCGCCATGCTTCGCTGGGCGCTCAAGTATGTTGAGATCTATGCACCCGACATTCTCGCGGCGCGGGCGGAGCTGGATGCTCTCGAGGCCCGCTGCGCCCGGCTGATGGCGCGGGATCAGCAGACCGGACGGGCCGTCGCCAGGACCTATCGGGCCCGCGTGGCGAAGTGGCTCGACGCGCGCCGGGCTGCCGGCCGGGGTATCCCGATCTGGGAGCGCGCGCCCAACGCCGCCCGCCGGATCGATCCGCTGACCGGCCAGGAGCTGCCACCCTACAATCTGCACTTGATGCGGCTGCACGCCGGTGCGCCGGAGAGCGGCCGCGTCAGCCAGTCCGAGGCGACCGCGCGACTGATCGAGGAGATGGCTGCCGAGCTCGGAACCGAGGTTGGCGGTCTCGATACGCCGATCTCCATTGATCCGGACACCGGCCTGTCATGGCGCGAGCGCTTCGACGGCCTCAGTCTCGCCCGCGAGGAGCGGATGCTGCAGGGCGCCTGCTATATCGTCTGCGCCTATCTCACCGGCATGCGCGACAGCGAGGTGCAGGCGATGCAGCCGGGCTGCGTGTCGCCGGTGCGTAGCGGCGACGGCCTGGTCGAACGCTATCGGGTGCGCAGCACCGTCTACAAGCGCCATGGCCCGCGCGGCGTGACGGCCGACTGGATCACCATTGAGCCGGTCGCCCGCGCCGTGGAAGTCATGGAGGTGCTCTCGGCGCGCAATCGCAAGGAGAAGGGACTCTCGTCCCTGTGGGTGACGCTGAAGGATTGGCCCTGGAGCGCCGATCACCTCGGCATGGGCGCAACGGCAACGCTCAATCTGTTCCGCGACGGCCTGGACGCGCGTTCGGAAGGCGGACCAGCGATCCCGCGCCCCGGCGACGAGCCGTGGAAGTTCACGACGCGGCAGCTGCGCCGCACAATTTCCTGGTACATCGCCAACCGGCCGTTCGGCACCATCGCCGGCAAGATCCAGTACAAGCACGCCTCGGTCGCCATGTTCGAAGGTTATGCCGGATCGGCGCGGGCCGACTTCCGCCTCGCCGTCGAGCGCGAGCGCGCGCTCGGCCAGCTCGACGACATTGTCGCCCATTACGAGGCCTATCTGCGCGACGAAGGTCCGGCCGGACCGGGTGCGGCGCGATTGCGACGGGAGTTCGCCCGCGTCCACGACGAGATCGGTGATCTTCCCGGCCGGATCATGGACCGCAAGCGGTTGCGCACCACGCTCGCCCATCTCGGACGGACGTTGCATGTCGGCTTCCTCAATGACTGCCTCTTCGATGCGGCGACCGCCCTCTGCCTCACGGACGTGGCGGATCCCGAGCGAACGGCGCCGGCGCTTTCCCGATGCAGTCCCGATCGCTGCCCGAACGCCTGTCTGACCGCCCGGCATCGCGAGCCGTGGCAGGCCTCGATCGCCGAGGGCGAAGGGCTGCTTGCCGACCGGCGCCTGTCGCCGTTGCAACGCGAAGCCATCGCGCGCGACAACGAACGCAAACGCCGGCTCATCGCACCCCTGATAGAGGGCGCCGCATGAGCGCGCTCGGCCCGAAGAGCGAGGCGGCGCTGCGGGCGGCGATGGCACGGCTGCTCGACGGCCGCCCCGAGCGCACCGACGGCGCGCTGACCGTCGCCAACCTGGCGCGCGAGCCGGAGTCAGCCGGGCGACGGCGAACCGTGCGGTCGATGTTCTCGCCGAGTTCCGTGCCGCCGAAGCACGCCACCGGCGAGCCACTCCGAGAGCCCTCAAGGAGCGCATCCGCGCGCTCGAGGCCGAGCTGCGCGCCGTGCGCGGCGCCGAGATCGCCGAGCTGCGCGGCCTCGCCCGCACGCTCGCCCAGCACATCCAGGTGCTGACGCTGCAGATCGCCGAGCGGGATGCGGTGATAGCCGGTCTGCAGGACGAGCTTGACCGATCGCGCGAGGCCAAGGTCGTCGCGCTGCGACGCCCGCCGCGAGACGGCGCCGGCTGAGAGCCGCGCAACTGCCTATCGTCGACCGGTCTTGCGGTCGTCGGTCATGGGTGCCTCTTCAAGCTCGCCCGTCGAGGCAGGGGCTCGGGTGTGGCAGACGCTGCCAGCCCATCAACCCTGTTCCGCACCAGCACCGAGAACAGGGTGTGACGGGCCGGCCCCCCCGCGTCTGCCCCTGCCGCCTCGCCCTCGACGGAGAGGGCGAGCTGAAGGAGGCACCCATGACCACAGATCGCAGCAACTCGACCCGGACTGATATCTACGAGCGTGTCACCAGCCAGATCATCGCCGCCATCGAAGCCGGCGCCGGCGACTACCGGATGCCGTGGCATCACGACGGATCGGCCATCACCACGCCGGTCAACGTCGCCTCGTGCAAGGCCTATCGTGGCGTCAACATCCTCTCGCTCTGGGCCGCGGCGCACGCGGCCGGCTATCCCGCCGGCATTTGGGGCACCTACCGCCAATGGCAGGCGCTCGGCGCCCAGGTTCGCAAGGGCGAACGCGGCCATCTGGTCGTGTTCTGGAAGACCACCGATCGCGGCGATGCGGACGCCCAACACGGCGACGAGGATCGCGACGAGCCCGCCCGGCGGATGTTCGCCCGCGGCTACACCGTCTTCAACTGCGCGCAGGTCGACGGCTACACACCGCCCGAGACGCCGGAGCTGCCCGAGGTCGAGCGGATCGAGCGGGCCGAACGGTTCTGCGCGGCCCTCGGCATCGACATCCGCCACGGCGGACCGCAGGCCTACTACCGCCCGTCTACCGACCAGGTGCAGATGCCGGAGTTCGCCTGCTTCCGCGACGCGGTCGCCTACTACGCCGTGTTGCTGCATGAATGCGGCCACGCTTCCGGCGCCAGGCATCGCCTCGACCGCGATCTTTCCGGACGCTTCGGCTCGGCCGCCTACGCGATGGAGGAATGCACGGTCGAGCTCTTGAGCGCGATGATCTGCGCCGATCTCAACCTGAGCGTCGAGCCGCGACCCGACCACGCCCGTTACATCGCCTCCTGGCTCAAGGTGCTGCGTTCCGACTCGCGCGCCATCTTCACCGCCGCGAGCAAGGCGCAGGAGATCACCGACTGGATGCACGCGCAGCAGGTCGGCGATCGCCAGCACGAGGTCCGGGGCGCCGCATAGGCGCCCCTGCTCGATCAGTTGACGGTTCGCTCCTGGAACAGCGTCTCGATCAGCGGACACTCCGGGAGCGTGCCGTCGCCGCACTGGGCAACGACGTCCTCGAGCACCCGCTCCATGCGCCTCAGGTCGGCGATCTTCGCCCGGACGTCGGCAAGGTGGACGGCAGCGACATCGCGTGCTTCGGCACAGGGCCGGTCGCGCTCGTCAACGAGACGCAGGAGCTCACGGATTTCGTCAAGCGAGAACCCGAGCTCGCGCGCCCGCAAAACGAAGCGAAGCCGCCGCTCGTGAGTGCTGTTGTAGCTGCGATAGCCGCTCGCCGTGCGCGGCGGCTCGGGCAGAAGGCCGACCTTCTCATAATAGCGCACCGTCTCCAGATTGCAGCCCGTCCGCCGGGCGAGCTCGGCCCGCTGTATGCCCTTCATCCCGGCGTGATCGCCCATCGCAAAAAGCCCTCTTGACTCTGTAGTTGCTACAGACTGCACACTAGCGCCTGGATAGGAATTCGGCAAGGAAAGCGAGTCCTGACATGAATGCATCGCGATATGGACCAGCAGACATTGCACCGACTGCAGCGAAGCTGACGACGCCCGAGCAGAATGAGGTCCGGCGGCAGCGCCTGGTCGCAGTCGGCGGTATTCTCGGCGCCATCGGCGCCTCGTCCTGCTGCATCATTCCACTCATCCTGTTCAGCCTTGGTATCAGCGGTGCCTGGATTGGCAATCTGACGGCACTTGCCCCCTACAAGCCCTTCTTCGTCGCTGGGACGACAGGCGTTCTCGGCTACGGCTTTTACCTCGTCTACTGGAAGCCACGGCGAGCCTGCGCCGACGGCGAAGCCTGCACACGCCCCGCCCCCAGCCGCCTCGTCCAGATCGGACTCTGGATGGCAACGGTTCTCGTCGTTGCTGCCTTCGCCTTCGACTACGTTGCTCCGCTGCTGCTTTCCGCCTGATACCGAAAGGAGAGCCTCCCCCTATGAAGAGTTTGAGCGTTTGCACCCTGATCGGCTCGCTGATGCTGGCCCCTGCCGCCTGGGCCGGCGAGCGCACCATCACCTTCGCCGTCGACAACATGACCTGCGCCACGTGTCCCTACATTGTGAAGACCACGATGGCGGCGGTCCCCGGCGTCGCGAATGTGACCGTCTCCTTCGAGGCGAAGACCGCGACTGTCACCTTCGACGATGCGAAGACGAACCCCGATGCCATCGCGGCCGCCAGCATGAATGCCGGTTATCCGGCCCACCCGAGGCAGGGCAGTTGACATGAACGACCTTGCCCTGGTCCGCACCGGCGTGGCGGCGGCATAATAGCTGCGATCTGCTGCGTGACACCCATTCTTGCCGTCCTGCTGCCGCTCGTCGGTCTGGGCGCGTGGCTCGTCAGCGCGGATCTGATGGCGTTTTCACTGCTGGCCGTCAGCCTGGGACTCATAGCGTGGGGCCTCTACCGCCGCCGGGCGAATGCGGCCTGCGGCGAGAGCAAGAACCACAAGGAAGCCTGAAGCCATGAACGATTGCTGTGCATCCTCCTCCGGGACAAACCTGCCGTTTCTCAGCCCGCGACACTGCCGAGCTTCGCCGTGCGGCCCGATGTTACGTTTCCGGACTGGTCGGCCGTCACATTGCCGGCGGTCCGAGACGCCTTGCAGGCGATGGTCGGCTCCGACCACGTGCTCAATCGCTGGAGCGGCTACGATCCCACCACGGACCGCGTGCGCGTTGCGTTGCTCCAGCTCTACGCCGAAGACGGGCAGGCCCCGGCTATAGGCGCGCTTGCGGAACGTGCAAGTTTGAGCGAGACGGCCATCTGGCCGTTGCTCGCAGAACTTCGCCGGCGCGACCTCGTCGTTCTCGACGGCGAGCAGATCGTCGGTGCCTATCCCTTCACCGACCGCGACACCGGCCATCGGGTCACGCTGGACGGACATGTTCTCAACGCCATGTGCGCGGTCGACGCGCTCGGCATCGGCGCCATGACCGGTCGTGACGTCGCGATCGCCTCGCAATGCCGCCATTGCGGCGCGCCGATCCGGATCACGACGCGTGAGCGAGGACGGGCGCTGGCCGCCGTCGCGCCGTCGACGGCCGTCATGTGGCAAAGTGTCCGCTATGAAGGCGGCTGCGCCGCGAGCTCGCTCTGCGCGACGACCGCCTTCTTCTGCTCGGACGAGCATCTCTCCCTCTGGCGCGACGAACGTTCTGCCGACAAGCCGGGTTTCCGGCTGTCGATCGAGGAAGGACTGCAGGCTGGCCGCGCTCTGTTCGGGCCGAGCCTTGCTGGACTCGATACGGCGTCGAAGAGCACGGCGGTCGCAAGCCGCCCCTTCCCGGCCAACGGCCGCAATGGTGGCACCTACGACCTCGTCGTGATTGGCGCCGGCTCGGCCGGCTTCTCTGCCGCGATCACCGCCGCTGATCAGGGCGCCCAAGTCGCGCTGATCGGCAGTGGTACCATCGGCGGCACCTGCGTCAATGTCGGCTGCGTACCATCGAAGACCCTCATCCGCGCCGCTGAGACGCTGCACAACGCTCGCGTGGCAGCCCGTTTTGCCGGCATCACAGCCGAGGCCGAACTGGCCGACTGGCGCGGAACCGTTCGTCAGAAGGACGCGCTGGTTTCGGAGCTGCGCCGGGCCAAGTATGTCGACCTGCTCCCCGCCTACAACGGCATCGCGTATCGCGATGGGCCGGCGCGCCTCGTCGACGACGGTGTCGAGGTGAATGGTACACGCATTCCGGCCGGCAAAATCATCATCGCTACCGGCGCGCGGCCGGCAATCCCCGCCATCCCTGGGATCGAGACCGTGCCGTATCTGACCAGCACGTCGGCGCTCGAGCTTGAGAAGCTGCCGTCCTCACTGCTCGTCATCGGCGGCGGCTATATCGGCGCGGAACTCGCCCAGATGTTCGCCCGTGCCGGCGTCAAGGTGACGCTCGTCTGTCGCTCGCGACTGTTGCCTGAGGCCGAGCCGGAGATCGGCGCGGCGCTGACGGGGTATTTCGAGGACGAAGGGATCACTGTCGTCTCCGGCATCGCCTACCGTACGATCCGCAAGACTGAGGGCGGCGTTTCACTGACCGTTACGCGCGACGGCGAGGATATTGCTGTCGGCGCCGATCAGGTGCTGATTTCCACCGGCCGCACGCCCAACATCGAAGGCCTCGGGTTTGCCGAGCACGGGATTGCCATCTCGCCGAAGGGCGGCATCGTCGTCGATGACCGCATGCGCACGACGCGCGCTGGCATCTATGCCGCCGGCGACGTCACCGGCCGCGACCAGTTCGTCTACATGGCTGCCTACGGTGCCAAGCTCGCGGCCAAGAACGCCCTTAACGGCGACAGCCTGCGCTATGACAACAGCGCCATGCCGGCGATCGTGTTCACCGATCCGCAGGTGGCGAGCGTCGGGCTGATCGAGGCCGCAGCGCGCGCCGCCGGGCATGCGGTCCGCGTCTCGACGATCGGTCTCGACCAGGTGCCCCGTGCGCTTGCCGCCCGCGACACACGTGGGCTCATCAAGCTCGTCGCCGACGCCGGCAGCGGCCGGCTGCTTGGCGCGCACATCCTCGCGCCGGAAGGCGCCGACAGCATCCAGACCGCAACACTGGCAATCCGGCAGGGGCTCAGCGTCGACGATCTGGCGGACACGATCTTTCCGTACCTCACCACCGTCGAGGGCCTGAAGCTCGCGGCGCTAGCCTTCGACAGGGACGTCGCCAAGCTGTCCTGCTGCGCCGGTTGAATAGTGGCAAGGGCCTCTGAGCACCCCTCGAATCTGTCTCACGCGTCGAGATCGATCGGAAGCGTGTGGATTTTCAGACAAATGCCGCCGAAAAATCCGCCTGAGACAGGTTGACTGTTCAGATAAATCGCGGAGCTCGGCGCCTGCTTCCTCAGTGCGGACCTCGGTATCGTGCCCGAGCTCGAGCCGCGCGCCGACCACGCGAGCTACCTCGCGTCGTGGTTGGAGGTGCTGTCCAATGACAAGCGCTTCATCTTCTCGGCTGCGGCGCACGCGCAGCGCGCCGTCACGTACTTGCACGGCTTTCAACCGAAAGCGGCCGAGGTCGACGAGGCGGCTTAAGTGCGCCAGTTTCCGTGCGGTGGGTGATTGCGGCCACCGCTCCCTTTCTCCAGCATCCGAAGGCCCCGCCGGCAGGCGGGGCCTTTCTTGTGTCCTTCGTCATTGTTGTGGCGACCGGGAGTGAGAGCTCCCCACCCCTCGCCATTCCGTCACGTCGCGAGACAGGCTGGCGCAGGCCGCGGCTTTCCGAGGCGGCAGCCCGCTGTTTGGATGATCAGTCTCCCTATGTCGGCCGTGCGCGTGCGCCGCGATCGCGTCTCCCCGGTCGTCCGGCGTTGATCGCCGGCCGGGAGGCCTTGGACGAAGCGGGGCAAGCGTGTTCGAGTGGTGCCTGAAATGCCGCCGCGGGGATGCAGCGTTCCGACGGTTGCCGCGTCTCCTCATCGTTCGGCCTGGCGCGCCCACTGCGTCCTCGATTTGGCATGTCTATCCGAAGGCCGTCGTTCGCTGCGCTCCGTCTCGATCTCAAGACCGCAACGGCCGTTCTCGGCTTTCTTCCCCTGGCCGCTGCGCGCCCATTCCTCGCGGGGCAAGAAAGCCTCGCCCTGGCCGTCCTCCACTGCGTTGCGGCCCTTCGGGTGACCGGTCCGATCGCCTTCGGCTGACGACTGCCATCGAGGTCGCGATGGTCGCGGCCCGAGAAACGGAAGAGGACACGAACATGGCTACCATCGGCAACTTCACCGCCAACGGCAACGGCTTTGTCGGCACCGTCAAGACTCTCGCCCTGGGCACCGTCAAGACCAAGATCGTCCCGGCCGAGCGGAGCTCGGACAAGGCTCCGGACTACCGCATCTTCGCGGGCGCGAACATCGAGTTCGGCGCGATGTGGAAGAAGAAGTCCCAGGACACCGGCCGCGAGTACCACTCGGTCAAGCTGGACGACCCGAGCTTCCCGGCTCCGATCTACGCGACGCTGGTTGAGGTCGAAGGCGAGGAAGGCTTCTCGCTCATCTGGTCGCGATCGAACCGCGACTGAGACGCTGCGACGAAGGCGCCGCCTGCCGGCGGGGCCTTCGGGCGCGCGCGGAAAGGAGAGCGATGATGTGCAAAGTCTTAAACGCACGGAAGGTCGGCAAGCACTCAACGGCCGGCCGTGTTTACATTGGCCGCCCGAGCAAGTGGGGCAACCCGTTCGTGATCGGGCGCGACGGCACGCGCGCCGAGGTCATCGCGAAGTACCGCAAATGGGTTGTCGCGCAGCCCGAGCTCATGGGCGCACTGGACGAGCTGCGCGGCCGCGATGTCGTCTGCTGGTGCGCGCCGCACGCATGCCACGGCGACGTGCTCGTCGACCTCGCGAACCGGCGCGGGTGAGACGCGCCTTGCGAGCCCGTCCGAACGCTTCGGCCGTGGACGGGCTCCGCCACGCCGCCGGATCGCAGATCGATTCCCTCGCTCGTCACCGCGGGGGAATCCGAAGGATTCCGGGCGTGTCGCGGCGGCTGCCCGCCGCAAGACGACATCAGCGGTTCGTTGATCTCCCGTTCAACGTCGGATCTCGGCTAACATACGGACACAAGATGAGGCGCCGAATGCTTGAGCAAGTGGATGACGCTCTATGGGTCGTGGACGGCGGGAACGTCAGCTTCTATGGCGCGCCGTACCCAACGCGTTCAGTCGTCGCTCGATTGGGTGATGCCGACCTTTGGATATGGTCGCCCGTAAAGCTCACCCCGGAATTGCACGGCGACATTGACCGTCTGGGTCGTGTCCGCCACCTCGTAAGCCCCAACAAGCTCCACCACTTGTATCTGAAGGAGTGGCGCCAGGCTTACCCGGAGGTGGCGCTGTGGGGACCGCGTCGACAATCAGAAAGCGTCCCGACCTCTCCTTCCGCGAGCCGCTCACGGAAAGCCCGCCGCGCGAGTGGAGTCCCGACATTGACCAGGCGTGGTTCCGCGGCTCTTTCGCCATGGATGAGGTCGTCTTCTTTCACGCTCCCTCCGGGACCGCGATCGTCGCGGACCTCATCCAAACGTTCAGCGATCGATTTCTGCGAGAGCACTGGGGATGGTGGCGCTTTCTGGCGCGCCTCGACGGCCTCACCCAGGAGCAGGCTTGCGCGCCACTTGAGTGGCGGCTGTCGTTTATCAACCATGCGCCAGCGCGCCGCGCGCGGGAGAAGGTGCTGAACTGGAAATGCCAGCGTGTCGTCGTCGCTCACGGCGAGTGGGCGCGCGCGAACGGGCATGCTTTCCTGGAGCGGTCATTTCGTTGGCTCGGCACTTAACGGACATCACCGGCGTCGTCGCCAGCCGTCGCCTCGAGACCGTCCGAAGCCCGCGCTCGCAGACGCGCGGCGGCGCCGCCGCCTCTTTGAATCAACCGTTAGGCTGATCCAGTCGCGCAAGGCGGTCCGGCATGTCGAGCAGCTTCATCGCCGCCGCGGCAATGGCCTCACCGATCGTCGATAAGTCTCTTCCGAACTCATCGAGACGCCGTCGGGAAACGTCACGGTCGCTTGGTAGCCGTTGCCCTTGGGCGTGGCTGAAAGTTGGACTGCGGGCATGTTGCGGCTCCTTTCTCCGCCTGTCGAAATCCTCGACCGGCACGCGGTCACTGCGCTCGAGCGTCGCCGAGGTCTTTGACCCTCACCATGAGCGTCATGGCGTCGAGCGGCGACTCCTTGAATCCGCAACCGAGGTAAAACTGCTTCGCGCGCTCCGAGAGCGCATGCACGACGAGCAGCGCCACGCCGACGCGCTCGGCCGCCTGCAGCACTCTCGAGGCGGCGTCGCGAAGCATGGCGTGGCCAAGGCCGTGCCCTTGCTCGTCGCGCGCAATGGCGAGACGGCCCAGGACCACAACAGGAAGCGGGTCGGGCATATTGCGCCGAAACCGGCCCGGCGCGGCGTCGAGATCGATTCCTCCGCTGGCGAGCGCATAGTAGCCGACCACCCGCTGCCCCCGGCAGACGACGTAGGTTCGCGAGGCGCCACTGACTTGGTTGGCTCGTGCGCGCCGGCCCAACCATGCGTCGAGTGTCGGCTCGCCGCTGTCGAACCCGTCGGTCTCGTGGTCCTCCCGCAGCGCCTCCGGAGGGCTGAGCGGCGCGGCTGCAGTCAGCCCTGCCACGGCGACGGCGTCTGCATCAGCTTGCGCAGGCTGGCGTCAGCGGACGGTGGCTCATCGAGGTATGCGGTCAGCCCGTCGTAGGTCTTGGCGTCGACACGGAACAGAACTTTGTCGAGCAGCGCCTCCTCGGCGGCGAACCGGGCGGCGTTCAGCATGAACTCGGACCTGTTCTTGCCGGTCGCCGTGGCGGCGCGGTCGATCAACCGCCGGTCCTCCGGGGAGACCCGTAGGTTGATCAGCGAACGGGATTTGATGTCCTTCTTGCGTGCCTGCGCCATGCTGCCTCCAAGGCCCGCAATATGGACCATGTAAAGACAATGTAAAGCACCAAGCGCTTTCGCTCTCGCTACAGCACGCCCCAAGCCCGGTACCGCCCCCGCCCGGTCGCCTCGCGCAGGCCGAGTTCGGCCACCAGATCCTGCGCCGCGCGTGGGGTGATCTTCAGTTCCTCCGCAATCATGCCGCCGGAGACGATCGGCCGGGTCATCACGTAGTCGAGCAGTGCCGGCAGCCGGGAGGTGGAGCGGCGGCCAGCGAGCTTGCGGGCGAGCAGGGTGCGGGCGGTCAGCCAACGGTCGTGGTCCTTGAGGCCGGCGTCGGCCGCCGCGGCGATCGCCTCGAGCTGGACAGCGAGGCGACCGGCACGATCGGGTGGCCGCCGCCGCTCGCGCGGGATCGTTTTCAGGCCGTCATGGAGGCAAGGCAGGTGCGCGCGCGCCTTGCCGCGCGCCCGCAGCAGCGCGGCGGCGAGGAGCCGGCCGAGCCAGGGCGTGTGCTGCAATGGCTCGATCGCGCTCCAGGCGTCGGCCGCGACCGCCGCCGCCAGGGTCGGCGGCAGAGCGCAGCTCTCGTCGAGAACGGCGCGCCACGCGTCGAGTCGCGCGTCCTCGTCCCAGTCGAGATCGTAGACCAGTGGATCCCGCTTTGGGCTGCGCCGCGCCTCCGCCATCGCCTCGCCAGCCAGGGTGCGGTCGGCCTGCGCGATCGCCGCGTCGACCGCCGCGAACATTTCGGCCATCCTTTCGTCCGCAGGTGCCGATCGCAACGGCTCGCCCGTATCCGCGTCGCTCTCCTCGCCGTGGGCGTCAGGCAATCCATCTTCTTCCTCATCCCGTTGGCTTTCCGCGTCTCCGCGGGCCCGCCCTCCCCTGCCCGCAGCGCGGCGAGGCCGGCCGCCGACAGCGCCCAGTCGGGCCTCGCCTCGGCGATGCGCCGGCGCGTCCGCAGCACGGCGTGGGCGCGGGTGAGCTCGTGCGTCGGCGCGCGGACGTCCATGCCGGCGTCGTGGAGGACGAGGTCGTCGAGGTGGACGAGCTCGCCCTCGAGCCACAGACTGCCGCAGGCGTCGGTGAAGTGAGTCCGCGCGACAAAACCGTCGCGGATCGGGCTTTTCGCCAGCCGCTCGTCGAGTCGCGCGAGTGAATCCTCGGCCGCCGCCAGCGGCCCGGCAAGCTGGCTCCAGGGCAGCGGATCGGGTATTTGATAGGCCGAAGGCAACGCTTTGATAACCTTAATCGGAATCGGTCAAACGGAAGCTATCACGGCGTTCGCTTCCGTCACAGCGATACCGTTCCGCGCACTCCTCTCACTATCGATAATGACCTCTTATCGATAGTGATGGACACCCACTTGCAAATCGGCGATTCTGGCCGCCCGCAGCCCGGCAAATCACGCCCGCCGGGCGCCAGATCGACAGAGGACGCCGCCCCTGCCAGCCCCCTGCCCTCCTCCGGACGCCCTCGGCCGCCGCCGGCGGCCGTCACTCGGTGCGCGGCACCTGGCGCAGACGGCCGGCCTTGGCGAAATCCTGCAGCTTCTCGCGCGCGGCCGTGGCGAGCTTGGGGGAAGCGGTCCGTACCAGACGCTCGGTGGCGTCTGGCGGCCGGCGGCGCGCAGGTCCGGACCGGGCCAGGCGAAGACGTTCGCCTCGTTGCAGACGATCCAGGACCGCTGCGCGTCGAGCCCGAGACGCGCCTTGGTCACGGCCGGGATCTCGATCGCGGTCGCGGGGTCCACCGGCGGGCTGTGGGTCACCGGCACTACGATCGCGACGATCCGGTCGCCGTCGCGGCGCGTTGCCGCGACGAGCGCGCAGGGCCGGTTCTTGACCCCTTCCTCCGCGCCGCGCCGGTGTTCGTCGGCCCAGAGGTAGCTGTAGCTGAGCAGCCAGCCGACCTTCGGCTCAAGGCTCACTTCGCCTCGAACTCGGCATTCAGATGCTCATATCCGGGCGCCATCTCGCTCACCTCGAGCGCGGCGATGTCCTCGTCGGTCAGGTCCTCGGCCTTGACCGCGCGGCGGTCGCGGGCGCTGAGCCGCTCGTATTCGTCGTACGACAGGACGACGTTGCGCGGCCGGCCGTGCTTGGTGATCAGCACCGGCTGGCTGAGCGAGCGGTCGAGCGCCTCGCCGACCCGGTCCTGGAATTCGCTGGCACTGAGCGTGACGGCCATGGGAAATCTCCGTTTCCGCCAAAATAGCGAAAATCGGGATAATTTTCAAGCAGAGGTCGCAGGGTGGCAGTCCTCAGGTGTTTGCTGGAGCTTCTGGGACGCGGCGCGCCTCAGCCGGCGGCGCCACCTCGGCCGCCTCGACAGCGGCGATCTCCGTTTCGCTGAGATTGACCGTGCGCTCGACCCGGCGATCGCGTTTCTTCGCGGGCTCGAGGTTCTCAGGTACTTCGGCGGCGGTCTCCGTGACCATGAACTGCTCTCCTTTATCCCGAAATGTGCGGAAATCCCGCCGATACCGCAAGAGGCCTGCCGATGACTGCTCCTGTTCGCCTCCCCGATGCGGCCTCGCTGCAAGCCGTTCTCGCGGGCCTCGACCCGTGGCGGTCGACGCCAGCCTCGTCCCTGCCCTCGCCGCCGCCTTCCCCGGGTTCGACTTCAGCCTCGCCCAGGTCGACGACGCCTACTGGCGCGACACGCGCTCGGTGATCCGGCCGGACGGGACACAAATCGGCGAGCTGCGGCCGTGGATGACCGCCGAGCTCGCCAAGGACGGCGGTGACATCAAGGCGACCTGGGCGCGCTTGCGGGAGACGGACCTGCTGATCACGGAGTGGCGCGGGTCGAGCGCATTCGTCTTCGCGCCGACCGGCACGGCGCCGGCGGACTATATCCAGATCGCGCTCGGCCGCGAGGTCGAATGGCGCGCCGGGCCGATCGTCAACCCGGACTATCGACCCTGGGGTGAAGAGGAACTGCTCGATCCGGGCTGGCCCCGGGACAAGCCCCTGCCCGACACGGACCGCCTCTCCGGCCCTGTCTACCGCCTGCTCGATCGCGCCGGCGGTGCCTTCGTCCACGTCCGCAGCTTCCTCGACCGCTGCGGCCGCATCGAGCGCGAGAAGCGCGAGGCCAGGCGACCCGAGATGGAGCGGCGGGTCGTCCGAGAGACTGGGCCGCACGGGGCTACGCGCGAGACGCCCTTCCTGGATCTGGTGCCGGACTATTTTGAGTTCGTGCCCCGCGAGCTGCGCTTCTTCCGAGACTGGGAGGACTCGAGCGCCCGGACGCAGCGCGTCTTCGCGCACTGGGCGCTCGACGCGCGCGATTACACCCACAAAGGCGAGCGCGAGGTCGGGTTCATCCCGCGGCCGCTGAACGCGCCGCGAGAGCGCCTCCTGATGACGCCCGAGATGTCGGTCCATCAGCTCATGGACCGGATAGAGGCCGTCGACGGCGAGGTCGGCCTGCCCTTCGGCTGGTTCTTCCTGATGGCCCATGGCCACTGGGTCGAGCCCGATGTCGGCCTCGCGATCGCGGAAGGCCTCAAGGCGCAGCGCGTCCGCCTGCCGGACCCGGATGCGGCGGTGCTGCTGCGCTGGGCCGAGCGGACCTACGGATTCTGAGGCGGACATGGACGACACCGTAAAAGGCCGATTCCTTGACGCCGAATCCCGGCGCGCCGTGGAACTCGACACGCTGTCGGCCATCCTGCCGATGGACCGTCGCGACCGGCTGGCGCAGCTCCTCACCGACGACGACGTGGCGACACTGAAGCACCTCGCGCGCGAGGGCATGGGCGAGAACAGCCTGCGGGCGCTCGCCTCCGACCTGGCCTACCTCGAGGGCTGGGCGGCCGCCGCCACCGGCGGGCCGCTGCCGTGGCCGGCGACGGAGGCGCTGGCGCTGAAATTCGTGGCGCATCACCTGTGGGATCCGGCGCAGCGCGAGAACGATCCCCGGCACGGTATGCCGGCGGAAGTCGCGGCGGCGCTGCGCGCGGAAGGGCTGCTGCGCAGCGACGGAGCGCATGCGCCAAGCACCGTGAAGCGGCGTCTAGCGAGTTGGGGTACGCTGCACCGCTGGAAGGGAATCGAGGGTCCATTCGTCTCTCCGGCCTTGCGGTCCGCCGTGCGCCTGGCGGTGCGGGCCTCGCCGCGGACGCGCCGCCGCAAGAGCAGGCGCGCCGTGACGCGCGACGTCCTCGACCGGCTGGCGGCGACCTGTGCGACGGACCGGCTCGCCGACACGCGTGACCTCGCCATCCTGCTGCTGGCCTTCGCGTCCGGTGGGCGGCGTCGCAGCGAAGTGGCGCGGCTGCGGGTCGAGCAGCTGAGTGACGAACCGGCCGTCCCGCTCGATCCGACGGACCCGAAGTCGCCGACGCTACCGTGCGTCTCGATCCAGCTCGGCCGGACCAAGACCGGCGACGCCGACGACGAGGGCAGGGTGTTCCTGGTCGGCCCGCCGGTTGAGGCGCTGCGAGAGTGGCTCGAGCGGTCCGACATCCGCAAGGGTCCGGTCTTTCGCGCGATCGACCGCTGGGAGGCGCTCGATGAGCGCGCGCTGACGCCGCAGTCGGTCAACTTGATCGTCAAGCGGCGATGCGCAATGGCCGGGCTCGACCCGAGGGACTTCGCCGCCCATGGCCTTCGATCGGGGTATCTCACTGAGGCCGCTCGGCAGGGCGTAGCGCTGCCGGAGGCGATGCAGCAGTCGCAGCACCGGTCGGTCCAGCAAGCGGCGAGCTACTACAACGAGGCGGAGCGCGCGCAGGGTAGGGCGGCGCGCCTCCTGACGAGGTGACGGGAGGGGCCGAGAGCCGTGTTGTCAGCAGACAACATCGGGAGTGCGGCCCCGAAATGTTGTCAGCAGACAACATGCCGGGCGTTCCGGTCGGTTCTCGGTGCGTTTACTTTTCATTAACCCTTAAACGCTTGCAGCGACTCGGGAATCGTGTCTTTCTTGAGACGGAAAACTGCCGTCTGACGCAGACAAACCGTCTTGAGATCGCATGACGACCCTAGAGGAAGCCGAACTGCCGCCGATTGAGACCGCCAGCGGGCGGATCACTCGCCATGCCGGCATCCTTTCCGGCCAGCTCCGCTCGCTGGGAACGGCGCTCTTTCCGCCCGCCGCGAGCAAGTCGCTGCGCTCCTTTAGCTCGGGCGAGGTCGCGAAAATAGTCCGCGTCTCCGACGGCTACCTTCGCCAGTTGTCCCTCGACGGGCTCGGCCCGAGCCCAGTCATCGGCCACGGCGGACGCAGGTCATACACGCTGGCGCAGATCAACGAGCTGCGCGCCTATCTCGCCCAGGCTCGGCCGCGGGAGGCGTTGGATTTCTTTCCTCGACGGCGCGAGGGCGAGAAGCTCCAGATTATTACCGTCGCCAACTTCAAGGGCGGGTCGGCAAAGACCACGACTGCGCTCTACCTCGCGCAGTACCTCGCGCTCTCGGGATTACGGGTCCTCGCGATCGACCTCGATCCGCAGGCTTCCCTCTCCGCGATGTTCGGCTACCAGCCTGAATTCGACATCGGGCAGAATGAGACGATCTACGGCGCGATCCGATACGATGACCAACGCAGGCCCATGCGCGATGTCGTGCGGCCAACTTACTTCGACGGAATTGGCTTGGTCCCAGGCAATCTCGAACTCATGGAGTTCGAGCATCACACGCCACGCGCCATGATCGAACGCCGCGAACGGGGACACGACCTGTTCTTCCGCCGCGTCGCGACTGCCATCGACCAGGTCGCGGACGACTACGACGTCGTCGTGATCGACTGCCCGCCCCAACTCGGCTACCTGACCATGGGCGCGCTGAACGCTGCTACTGCCATGCTCGTGACCATCCATCCCCAAATGGTGGATGTCGCCTCAATGAGCCAGTTTCTCCTGATGACGTCTGACTTGATGTCGGTGATCGAGGAAGCCGGTGGCCGGCTCGATCATGATTTCATTCGCTACGTCATCACGCGCCACGACCCGAACGATGTTCCCGAAGCTCAAATCGTCGCCCTGCTGCGAAACCTTTTCGGCTCTGACGTGCTGCAGGCAACCGTCTGGAAGTCGACGGCGATCGCGAACGCCGGTCTGACGAAACAATCGCTCTACGAACTCGATCGCGGGTCGGTCGGACGCGGCGCGTACGACAGGGCGCTGGAATCGGTCGACGCCGTCAACGCCGAGATCGCGCAGCTCACCAGGAAGGTGTGGGGCCGATGAGCAAGCGCACCGACACGATCAAGAACCTCTTCACCGCACCCCCGGCGCCCGCGTTGTCCGCTGACAACAATTCCCCGGCGGCACCGGCGCGCGTCTCCTCAGGAGCCGTCCGCTCGCTCAAGGACTCCTTCTCAGAGGTCGAGCGAGAGAACCAGGAGCTGCGCGACAAGATCGCGGCAGGCGGGATGATCATCGAGATCGACGCCGAGCTCGTCGATCCGTCACCGGTCAGCGACCGATTCCGTGACGACGACACCACAACCTACGAGCTCCTGAAGCAATCGATCGCGCAGCGAGGGCAAGAAGTCCCAGTGCTGGTGCGTGAGCACCCGACAACGCGCGGCCGATACCAAAGCGCTTACGGCCATCGCAGAGTCCGGATCGCCCGCGAGCTCGGAATACCCGTGCGGGCAATCTTGAAGGAATTGAGCGACGAAGCACTCGTGGTCGCCCAAGGCCTGGAAAATGCGCCACGCGAAGACCTGAGCTTCATCGAGCGCGCGATCTTTGCGGTGCACATCGAAGACGCCGGCCACAAGCGATCCGTCGTCCAGGACGCACTCGCGATCGACAGGGCGGAAGCCTCGAAATTGATTGCGGTCGCTAACGCAATCCCACGCGACATCATCGACGCAATCGGCAAGGCCCCGAAAATCGGACGCGGCCGATGGCAGACACTCGCCGACATGCTCGCGGACGGCGCGGCGGTCAAACGGACCAGAGCTGCGATCAGCGATGGAGCGTTCGCATCCGGGGATTCAGACAGCAGATTTCTTGCCGCGTTCAACGCGGCCGCCCGGCGCACCGAGCCCGACGCTGCGAAGAAGCTTCGATCCAGACCCGTGGTCGCTCACGACGGGCAGCGCATCGCCCAAGTCCAGCGAGCCGACCGCGCTCTCAAACTCTCTATCGACAAGAAGGTGCCTGCTGAGTTCGCAGACTTTCTGGTCAACCAACTCCCAGACCTGTTCGATGCCTTCACTAAGTCGGGCAGGGCGAAGGAGAGCGACGAGGCGTAGGCGCCTCACCCGTCAACCGCGAACCAGGAGCAGCACGGCAAAAGAAAAAGGCCCCCGAAACGGAGTTCCGGAAGCCCTTCTCTAGTTGTTTGGCGACACTGAGAATCACACTTCCGCGAATCGCAGTCAAGAGTCACGTCGCGATTTTTTCGCCGTTTCGGCGAGCAGATTTCCTTTGCCCGCATGAGGGCAAGACATGGAACCACACACACCGACGACGCCCTTCGGGCGGCGATCGCTGACGCTCGCCCATGTGGCAACGCAGATCGCCGCATCGTCGCGGCCGCCTGAGAAGGTCGTACACAAGTGGAAGATCTTCCAGGCGATCTGCCGGGCGCGGCCGATCCTCGGCGTGACGGAGCGCGCGCTCTCGGTCTTGAACGCGCTTCTCACGTTCCATCCCGAGACCGCGCTGACGGGTGAGGACGACCTCGTCGTCTTCCCGTCAAACCAACTCCTGTCTCTTCGCGCCCACGGAATGCCCGCGTCGACGCTGCGACGCCACCTCGCGGTGCTGGTCGACGCAGGATTGATCGTTCGCCGTGACAGTCCCAACGGCAAGCGCTACGCGCGCAAGGGCGCATCGGGCGAGATCGAGCTGGCGTTCGGCTTCGACCTCTCGCCGCTCGTGGTCCGCTCCGAGGAGTTCGAGAGCCTGGCGGCGGCCGTGGAGGCCGAAGCGCGCGCGATCAAGCTTGCACGCGAGCGCATCACACTGTGCCGACGCGACATCGCCAAGATGATCGCGACGGGCATCGAGGAGGGCGTCCCGACACGCAGGGGAGGGCAGGGGCCTGCGGACTGGGCCGAGGTCCACGCCGGCTTCCGCTCGATCGTCGAGGGGATTCCGCGAACGGCGACGCGTGCCCAGCTCGAGGCGGCGGCCGAGGAGCTCTCGCAGCTGGCCGACGACGTTCTCAACTTGCTGGAAAGCCATGTCAAAACACAAGATATGAGCGCCAATGAGTCCCGAAGTGAGCGCCATATACAGAATTCAAATCCAGACCCCTTAATTGATCTTGAACCTGGCTTACGAGGAAGCCGGGCGGCGAGGGCGGTGCCAGAACCTGAAACGCCGAGGGTTGCCGAGACGGCCTATCCGCTTGGGTTGGTGATGAAGGCTTGCCCTGACATCGCCGACTACGCCAAGGCGGGATTTCGAACTGGCGGGACCTGCTGGCGACGGCGGCCGTGGTGCGGTCGATGCTCGGGATCAGCCCCAGCGCCTGGGAGGAGGCGCAAGCCGTGATGGGCGAAATGCAGGCCGCCGTGGTGGTGGCGTGCATCCTGCAGCGCGGCGCGGCCATCCGATCGGCCGGCGGCTATTTGCGCGGCCTGACCGAGAAGGCGAGGGTGGGCGAGTTCTCGCTCGGGCCGATCCTGATGTCGCAAGTCAACGCGCAGCTGCGCACCAAGCGGTCGGCGTGACGGCCGCGGCGGTCTTGGGGAGGCATGCGCCCGTCGCCGGCGGGTCGCTTCGAGGTTCGCGGCGGCGAGGCCGGAATCCCGCGGGCCGGGTTCCGTTCGGATTCCGCTCGAGCCGTTTGCGCTGTTGTTCTGCCGTTCGGCCAGGGCGCGCGGCCTGTTCACCGCTGGTGTTCGATCCGTTCAGCGGCCGACTGTTGCGATCGTCCACAAATCCAGCGAGGCCCTTTCTCGCGGGCCGACTTCCTTGGTGAATTGGCATCGACAACGCGGATCTCGCCGCCGAATTTTGGCCCGGCGTGGGGCGATGACGGCACAGCGACGATTGCTCGCCTCTCCCTGTCGGGCAGCGCTCCTGGTTGCATGGCTGGATTCCTATGGCCGTCGCCGGCACGGCGGCCCCTGCGCCCGAGAATTTTCCCCTGCCGCCACCCGCAAGCGGGGCCCGTCGGCATTCCTCGCGCACGCGCCTTCGGCGCCAAAATTCACGGGCTGACGGGGCGCAGCGCTGCGCTCGCCCTCCGCCCGCGTCTCGCGGGCTCCGGCTCTGTGCCGACATCCTGGCCATGACGGATCGCCATCGCAACGGGGCGCAGCCCCACAAGATGGAGAGAGACTATGCGCAACATCGCCGAATTCACCCTCATCGGCCGCGTCGGGACCATCAAGCAGGTTGGCAAGACAGTCCGCGTCACCGTCTGCGCCAACTACCCCTTCAAGGACAAGGGCGGCGAGTGGAAGGACGACCAGCACTGGAACGAGGTGACGATCTTCACCAAGTCGATCCAGGACTACGTGAACGAGCACGTCAGCAAGGGCGACCTGGTGCACGTGCGCGGCCGGGTGCGGCAGAACAGCTACGAGCGCGACGGCCAGCGGATCTACACCGTCGACCTGATCGGCCTCGAGTTCGGTCGGCTCGCCCAGGCCGCGGAGCGCTCGGCCGCCTAGGCCGGCGACGGGGAGGCGCGAGCCTCCCCATTCGTTCTCCGCGCATCAGGACGGCAGCTTCCGGGATCGCGTCTGTCGCGCCAGCGCGCGATCGGCGCGGTTCTTCTTGGTGATTGCCGACATCAGCTCGTCGTAGTTGACGCCGCTCTTCTTCAGGGCGCGGCGCGCGTCGGCGACGTCGAAGCCCAACAGCTCGAACACGCTCATGTTGAGGCTCGACGCGATGCGCTCGATCGTCCGGATCGTCGGATTCCCGATGCCGCGCACCATCGTGTAGTAGGTGTGGCGGGCGAGCCCCGTCTTGGCCAGGAACGCCTCCGCGCCGCCGTTCTCGATCTCGAGTTGCTGCATCCGAATCGCCAGCATCTCGTTCAGGACCGAGTGATCGAGAGACTGGGGCTTTCGGACGGGCGACATCTCGGCCGGCTCTGCTACGCGTTGGGCTTGCCCCAGCATCACCACACCTCTTTGTCAAAGTCTAGAATATTGGACATTGACCAGACGAATTTCTTGTTGAGGCGACTCGACTTAGCGCGCGCCGACGCTGAATCGGCGCGTGCTTTGGCCGGCCCTGCCTAGGAAGGCGATCGGCTCGACGCCGGCGCGCTCGGCGATCAGCTCGATGTAGTCGAGGCTCGGGTTGGCCGCCTCGGTCATCAGGTGGAAGTAGCTCGAGCGAGGAATGCCGAGACGCTCCGCGAACGCGCAGCGCGTCAGGCCCATTTCCTTGCGCAGGCGCTCGAGCGCGTCCTGGAAGGCGACGAGCAGCGTGTTGCCGCGGGCCGCGTGGGCGGCCTTCCGGCCGGAGACCTTCGTGTTCATCGAGTCAATCGTGTCCCTCGCTGATCCGAGATGGACGCTCCCGCGCGTGTAACTCACACGTTGGACTGCCGTCTAACATTCAATATAATAGACGGATTCGATTCAACAACAGGAGCGCGCTCGGACAAAGAAAAACCCGGCAGAGCCGGGTCTCTCAAGAGGGTCAGCGGGCTGGCGACGCCAATCGCCAGCGGTGCCTCGTAAACGCTAGAGCATCCTAGCCCGCGCCACCCGACAGATCAAGAGACTCGCGCGTTTTCACGCCACGGTCTTTGTTTGCCACGCGCTCTCGCGCTGAGAGGACGCGAATGCAGATGCCTGGCCTCAATCCAACCGCCCCCTTCGGGCCGCGGCCGCTGTCCGCGACTGCGCTGCGCGCGCAGCGAGACGTCACGCTGTGCCCGGCCGGCAAGGCCGCACACAAGTGGAGGACGTTCCGCCACGTCTGCGAGGCGAGGGCCGAGCTCCGGCTCTCCGACCGATCGCTCACGGTGCTGAATGCGCTGCTGAGCTTCCACCCGGACACGGTTCTCACGCTCGGGTCGGACGACCTCGTCGTCTTCCCCTCCAACCGAGAGCTCTCGGTGCGGTCGCACGGCATCCCCGCGTCGACGCTTCGCAGGCACATCGCGGCCCTGGTCGACGCCGGGCTCATCCTTCGCCGCGACAGCCCCAACGGAAAGCGCTACGCCAGGCGCGCGCCGGGCGGCGGCATCGAGCAGGCGTTCGGGTTCGACCTCGGCCCGCTCGTGGCGAGCGCCGACGAGCTGGCTGACCGAGCCGCCCGCATCATCGAAGAGCGCCGCGCAGTGGACGCGCTCCGCGAGCAGATCACGCTTGCCCGCCGCGACATCGCGAAGATGTTGTCGTTCGGCGTCGAGCAGCACGTCGACGCCGACCTTCCGGCGCTTCACCGCGCGTACAGGGAACTGCTCGACAGCCGGCCGCGGGCCGCGCGCAGAGAGACGCTGGAGCCGCTCGCTGCCGCGTTGGCCGAGCTATCGAAACGGATCCTCCACATTCTGGAAAGCCACGTCGCGCCTGCAACGCATTGTGACGCTGGGACGGAGCCACAACGGCTGGCGGCTGAAGATCCGAACATTAGCGATACTCCCGGCGCTGAAGCTTCGCATGCCGATCGCCAAGACAGCGCCGCGTCGCCGGTCCCCGTCCGGCTCCTCGCCGAGACCTGCCCCGACTTCGTCGACTACGCCCGCCACGGCCTGCACACGGCGCGGGACGTCACCGACACCGCGGCGATCGTGCGCCCCTTGCTCGGCGTCAGCCCGAGCGCGTGGGACGACTCCTGCGCTGCGATGGGGCCGGGCCCGGCCAGCGTCACGCTCGCGCTCATCCTGCAACGCGGAAGCGCAATCAGGAATCCCGGCGGCTACCTGAGGACCCTGGCACGACGCGCCTCGGCCGGCCAGTTCTCGGTTTGGCCGATGCTGATGGCGCTCGGCGCCTCGCAACGTCGAAAAGACGCCCCCGCCGCACGAAAGCTATCCTCCCCTTCCTTCCCGGACGAAAGCGCGTAGGGGTCTTTGCCCCCGCGCGGTCGCTTTCCTAGCGCCGGCGGCTACAGTTCGTCGAGGGGCGGCAACCGTCCAAGGCGCCTGAGGAGGTCGTGGATCGCGCGGTCGACGATGCGCAAAGGCTGCGTGCGCTCCTCGGCGGCGACCTGGCGCAGCACCACGTCGATCGCCTCGGGCAGGCGCAGCGCGTAGGGCCGCGACGACGCGCGCTCGCCGTAGGCTTCGAACGGATTGCGACTGCGATCGCGCTGGGGGCGAGCGACTTTCTTCGAGTGGACGACATGCGTCGTCTCTGTTGGCGACGACTTCCTTTGCACGGGCGGCCCGGGCGCCACAGGGTCGTCGTAGGCCGGGGTGACGACCACAGGCTGGAGTACCGGCCTCTCCGCGGACGGTGCGCCGACGCGCTGCGCGCGAAACGCGTCGCGGGGCAGGGGCGGCCGGTCTGGCTTCTCGCTCGGCGCGGCGTCGCTCATGCGGCGGTCTCGTCGGTCGTCGCGCCCTGGCTCGCGGCGAGCAGCTCACGCACGACTTGGTCGGCGTTGTAGCGCGCCTTGCGCACGGACTCGTCCTTGTCGCTCATCTGGTAGAGCGTGCCGAAGCCGCTGGTCATGGTCCGGAAGGTCACGCGGCGGTAGAGCGCCGTCGCGCAGACTGGGACTTTCTCCGAGTCGAGGTAGGCGACGACCTCGCGCAGCGGGCGTGTGTTGCGGTCGAGGCTGTCGTACTCGTTGAACAGCACGCGGTGCTGGCTCATCGGCAGCTGCGCGGTGGCGGCGTGCTGCTCGAGGTTGCGGATCGTCCGCACGACCTGCGAGGCGTCGAACGTGTGGACCTTGCACGGGAGGACGACGAGGTCGGCGCGCAGCGCCGACTGGATCACGACCTCGCCGTAGTAGCCTGGCGTGTCGATGACGACGACGTCGTAGCCGGCGAGGCGCTCGACAGCCTGGACCAATGCCGCTTCGTCAGGAGCGCGGACGAGGTCGACGCCCTTCGGGCTCAGGCCGCGCGCGACGGACGACGCGTGCCACTGGTAGGAAGACCCCTGCGGGTCGGCGTCGACGATCGCGGCCGAGTAGCCGTGCTTGGCGAACTCGCCGGCGAGGATAATCGCGACGGTGGTCTTGCCACTGCCGCCTTTCGGGTTTGCGACGGCGAAGATGCTCGGCAAAGCGGCCTCCTTGGAGTGATGCAATCGAACATCTAACATACGTTATAATAGACATACCGCAATCCCGCGTTTCGTCATTCCGGCAGTGCGTGACTGCGTCGTTGCGGTGTTCCCGCATTGCGGTGCCTCGGCAACGCGTTACTGCGGGATTGCGGCAATGCGTGAAGGTGGCAACGCAGCACTACGACACTGCGGTTCTGCGGCATTGCGGTGTTAGCGTCATAGTTCATTGCGGCATTACCGCATTGCGTCACTGCCGGGTTGCGGTGATTGCGTCCCGAGGGTGCAGTCCGGTGAGCGGGTCTGGTTCTTCCGTCGTGGACGCTCTCCGTGAGTGACAGCCTTATAGTCGATTTATTAGATATTGGTTGACAAGATACCGGTTTGTGGGCCAAACCGGGTGACGACTGCTGGACGCAGCCGGAATGCGCTGACGCGCGATGGCGGCAGAGCCGCGCGAACGGGAAGGGAAGGGGAGCGCCGATGGCCCGCTCCGCCACAGCACCGCGACGCAAACCGAGGCTTCGAACCGAGCTGTCGGACGCCGACGAGGCGCGGCTGCAGGCGGCCGTCGTGCTCTTCGGCGTTCCCAAGGCCGAGGTGGTGCGTCGCCTCATTCGTGCGTCCGTGCAGGCCGGTCCGGCGCTGTCGACCGAGAACACGCGCGCCGTCGTCGAGCTCGCCCAGCAGGTCCGCATGGTCGGCCGCAACCTCTCGCAGGTCCTGCGCGCCATCCACCGCGGCCAGGCGGTGCGCATCGAGGACACCGAGCCGGTGTGGCGCGGGCTGCACGAGGTAATCGCCGCGATCAACGGCGAACTGACCGAGATGACCGTGGCCTACGGCTCGAAACTGCGGCGCCAGGCCGGGCTTCCGCTGCCGTCCGAGATCCCAGCCGAGGAGGCGCGATGAACCGCGCAGCCCAGATCGCCTGGTGGGTGGCGCAGGTCGAAGCGGCGCGGACAGCCGTCAGCGCGGCCGCCCAGTCGCGGCGACAGCCGAGATCGTTCGGCGGCCTCGATGAGGAGCCTCGAGCCCGCGCGGCGCGCGTCGCGCCGCTTGCCAAGGCGCCTCCGGCCCACGAGGTCATCCGCGGGCAGACGATCACCGGAGGCCGCGACGAGGAGCGGTCGCGCTCGCTGCCGGGATCGTCGGCGGGCGGAGGCGGCGGTGGAGCAACCTCACCACGTCCCCCTGCGCCGGCGCCGATCGCCGGCGGGCTCAGTGGGGGAGGGCAGGGCGCCGCCGGGCGCGCCCGCCAGCTCGCTTCCGGCTACCAGCCGGCTGTCGTCAAGGTGCTGTCCTGGGCCCACGGCACCGTCCGGGCCACGAAGACGGGCCAGTACGCGCAGCGCGAGGACGTGCCGCTCGAGACCCACGACGGGCGGATGCTGACGGACCGCGAGGCGGTCGCCGACGAGATCAAGGCGTGGTCCGTGAATTTCTCGAAGCGGGCGGAGAGCCAGGACGTCGGCGCCGTCCGCCTGAGCCTACGCGGCGTGAAGGACAACGAGGAAGGCCGCGATACCTACGAGAAGGCGATCGCGGCCGGCTTCGCCGGTCACCGCTACGCCTACCGGCTCGACACCACGGAGTCGGGCGAGCTCGAGGCGCGCCTGGTCGTCGCCTTGGCGGGGCCGGCGAAGGAGCGGTTCCGCGTCCGCGAGGAGCGGGTGGGGGACCGCGAGGGCGGCTTCGCCCGCAAGCGCTTCGACATGGCGTCGGAGGGCAAGATCAAGGACCGCATCCACGCGGCGACCGGCATCGACGCGGCGGCGATCGACGCGTCGCCCGGGATGACCAACCACGGCCGCAACGGCGCCACCTACCGGCTCAACAGGCTGGTCGAGCACGGCGCCGCCGTCGACGACAAGGGAAAGGAGATCGCCAATGTCGCCGACACCCGGATCGCGGCGCGCGAGTGGGGGCCGTCGCTGCGCTCGCAGTCGGTGCGCGACACGATGCACCTGATGCTGTCGGCGAAGGCGGGCACCGACGTCGAGGCGCTGCGTCGCGCGGCGCGGAGCTTCCTGCACGACCGCTTCGGCGACCACAAGTTCATGTTCGGCATCCACGTCGACAAGGAGGCGGCCGGCCACATCCACGTCCACGCCGTCATCGCCGCGAAAGGCGAGTCCGGCCAGAAACTGCACCCGGGGCCGGAGACGTTCCGCGAGTGGCGCACGGCCTACGCGCAGCACGCCCAGGCGGAGGGCCTGCGCATCGTCGCGACGTCGGCGCGGGAGAGGGCGTCCTCGCAGAGCTACGGCCCCAAGGACAAGGCCATCGTCGACGCTGCCGACCGGCCACGGCCGGCGCGCGAGGCAAGGGATCGCGCTTATGCCGCCGACCCAGCCAACCGCCGCCTCATCGACAACGCGCGCCAGCGCATCGCGGTCGCCCGGTCAAACCCGATCCGCCTGCCGATGTCGCCGCCGGCGCGCGCTGCGGTGAACGAAAGCGTGGTCGCGTGGCGCGCCGTGGCGGCCGAGCAGCCGGAGAACCCGCAGGCGAAGGACATGCTCGAGCGGCTGCTCCTGGCGCAGGCCGTCGGCGGGATCCTGCAGGCGATCGGGAAGCGTGTCGAACACCTGACGAAGGAGGATGTAGCGATGGCGATTACGTCGGAGCAGATGGCGAAGGACCTGCGTGTCATGAACGAGGCGGTGTCGCGGACAAGCGACCTGCTCGACGGCCAGACCAAGCAGCAGTTCCGCGAGACGTCGGCGAGATACCTGGAGACTCTCGCGAACAGGATCGACCTGCAGCGGGCGCAGGAGCGCGGCGTTGAGCAGCTCAGCCGGTCCGAGGTCGAGGCGATCGTCGGCGAGAACGCGGACAGGCTCGTGGCCCGCGCGCAAGAGGTCAGCGCACGGGAGCGGCGCGAGGCTGCCGCGGCCGAGCGCCTCGCCGACCGCGCGCTCAACGCGGAGCGGCGGCAGGAGGCCAACGCGGCGATGGATCCGAGGTCGCAGCGGGAGCTCCGGGCCGAGAGGGCGGTCGTCGCCGGTTCGCAGCAGTCGGCCGCACGGGAAGCCCGCGAAGCCGCGGCGGCCGCGGACGCAGCGCGCATGATCGCCGAACACCCCGGCCAGACCATCCCCAACGCCCTGGTGCAGACCGACGCGCTCGCGAAGCTGCGGGCGGAGCAGGAGCGCATCGTGCAGGAGCTGGAGGCGGCGAAAGGCGAGACGCAGTCGATCAAAGGCCAGCGGCAGCGTTGATCGCTCTCACGTCAGCGGATGATCTTCTGGCGGATAGCCTCGCCGATGAGGTGGGCCCGGTTCATGACGTCGAGCCTCTGCCGCGCTGACAGCAGGTGCTTTGCGACGGTCGGGGGAGAGATGCCGAGGATGACCGCAATCTCCCAGTCGGTCTTCCCCTCCGAGGCCCACAGGATGCACTCCCGCTCGCGAGGTGTCACAAGGCGCTCCAGGCTTCGCGGCTTGTGACGCAGGCGAAGGAGGTGGCCGACGGCGAAGTTCGCCGCGAAAGCGAGCTCGGCGAGGGCATCGGGATGGAAGTCGGCGTGGCTGGCGCCGAACGAAACCGCGGCCAAAACGCCTCCGACGAGTTGGATCGGAATGACGTAGCCCGTCCTCAGCCCGAACGACGCAGCCTCGCCACCGATGAGCTTCACGTCCTCGCGCCGCGTCGCCGCGGCGTAAGACTCGTCCCACGTGAACGGGCTCTGCTGGCGCTGGAGATGGCGCACGACCGGATCGCGCAGCGCGTAATTGTTTTCGTTGTACCGCTCGCCCCAACCCTCGGGGAATTGCTGGAAGAGGACGTGGGAGGGGATGTCACGGGGCCTTGCCGCCGGACTCGGGACACGGCCTGCGAACGCCCATTCGAAGCCCGAGGGAGCTGCCCGCTTGAGCAGGAGCCGCTGGACAGTCGCCTCGTCGTCGGAGTCCTCAATGGACTTTATGAAGTTCCAGGCTCTAGAAGTGACGCGCATTCCCCATCGATCCAACCGTCGTCAGCTTGAAGCGCTTCTTCGCAAGGCGAGTGGGTGCAGGGTCCTCCTTCAGTCGCACCGCCGCGTGCCGTGTCGGCTTTTCCGCTTTCGCGGCTCGAGAAAAAAGTGCCAGCGATGTTGGGCGGCGTCCGAGTGGCGGCCCCTGAAGAACGCTCTGTATCCGAGTTTGCAATGGTCACAGTCGCTAGCCGCTGCATTTGACGGAAAGTTGGTCGAACGCCTCGATGGCGTGCGCCGCGTACATCACGGACGGCCCTGCGCCCATGTAGACTGCCATCGCGAGGGTCTCGCTGATCTCCTCGCGGCTTGCGCCGGCCTTCACGGCGCCCTCCATGTGGTAGGCGATGCAGGGCTGGCAGCGGATCGCGACGCTGATCGCCAGCGCGATCAGCTCCTTGGGTTTGCTCTCCAGCGCGCCCCCGGCATGCGCCGCGCGCGCCATGTCTGAGAACGACTTCACGACGTCAGGCGTCGCCTGCCGGAATGTCTTGACGTCGCCGTTCATGTTGTCGATCAGGTCTTTCCAGTTCTCGATCATGGTCGTCTTCCTGTTGCCTCTGATTGAAAGTGGCGAGTGCGTGTTGCGTGATTTCGTCAAGCGCCTCAGTGCAGGAAGGCGCCGGCGCTGCGGTAGAGCACGTAGGCCGCGACGACGAAAATCAGGCCTGCGAAGATCCGGTTGAGCGTGTTCTTTCCTGACGACAGGCGATTGGCGAGGAGCATGCCGAGGATGCCACCGATGACGCCGCCGGCGATGAACTCGAAGGCGATCGGCCAGTCGACGAGCCCCGACGCCGCGTAGTTCAAGGCCGTCGCCAGGCCGAAGCTGCCGACGGCGAGGAGCGAGGAGCCGATGGCGTTGATCATCGGCATGCCGGTGGCGAGGATCAGCGCCGGCACGATCAGGAAGCCGCCGCCGATGCCGAAGAAGCCGGAGGCAATTCCTGCGACGAAGGCGATCGCGGCGGTGACCAGGCAGGTGTGCAGATTGGCCGGCCGCTCGGGCGCCGCGGCCTCCCGTCTCGGCCGGAGCATCAGCGCGCCGACGACGAGCATGAGGAGGCCAAAGAGGAAGAGAAGGCGCTGGCCGTCGACCAGCTTGCCCAGTGTCGAGCCGGCGAGCGCACCGAGCGTCCCGACGGCGGCGAACACGATCGCGCAGCGCCAGCGGACGTTGCCGCTCCGCGCATGGCCGACGAGGTTCGCGAAGGCGTTGACCGAGACGGCGAGCGCGCTGGTGCCGATCGCGATGTGCGGCTGCGCCACGCCGACGACATAAAGCAGAAGCGGTGTCGCCAAGATCGATCCGCCGCCACCGATCAGGCCGAGCGAGAAGCCGACCAGTCCGCCGGACAGAAGCGCCGGTCCGAGAGAATATAGCATCCGGGCTATCCTCTCGTTGCTGCGAAACGATCGTGGACGACCATCCCGACGAGCATGGCGACGACGAAGACCACGGCTGGCGTGAGCCCGAGCGAGAGCGAGGCGACGGCGGGACCGGGGCAGAACCCGACGAGTCCCCATCCGACGCCGAAGAGCGCCGAGCCGACGACGAGGGAGCGATCGATTTGTGTCTTGGCCGGAAGATGGAGCCGGCTCTCGAGCAGCGGCTTGTCGAGGGCGAAGGCAAGCCTGTAGCCGAGGAAAGCAACCAGGACGCCGGAGCCGAGGACGAAGACCAGGCTCGGGTCCCAGGCGCCGGCGACGTCGAGGAAGGCCTGGACCTTCGCCGGATTGAGCATCCCGGAGATCGCGAGACCGAGGCCGAACAGGAGGCCGGCGGCGAGCGCCGCGAGGAAACGCAGCGCCGTCGTCATCGCCAGCCCCCAAACCGCATCGCCAGCACGATCAGGATCGCGGTCCCGAGGAAAATCGACACCGCGGCGAGCGACCGGGGTGACAGACGTGCGAGCCCCGCGATGCCGTGCCCGGAGGTGCAGCCCGAGCCCATGCGCGTGCCGAAGCCGACCAGGAGGCCGGCGACGACGAGCACCGGCCAGGCGGCCGAGATTTGCACCAGTGGTTCTCTGCCGAACAGCAAGAAATAAACGAGCGGACCGAGCAGAAGGCCAGCGACAAAGGCGATGTCCTGCCCGAAGCGCTCGCTGTTCCTGCCGAGGATACCGCCGACGATGCCGCTGATGCCGGCGATGCGGCCGTTCAGCAGCATGAGGAGGCTGGCGGAGAGGCCAATCAGCGCGCCGCCGGCGGTCGCAGCAAGATAAGCCTGCATCACCAGGCCGCCGCCGGCAAAGCATTCAGCGGGATCTTCAGGTAGCGCCTGCCGTTGCTCTCCGGCGCGGGAAGCCGGCCGCCGTCGATGTTCACCTGCAGCGCCGAGAGGATCAGCTTTGGCATCGGCAGCGTGGCGTCGCGCGCCTCGCGCAGGGCGATGAAGCTCGCTTCGGTCTGGCCGGCGACGTGGGGATTGGAGCGCTTCTGCTCGCCGACGGTGCTCTCCCACAAGGGCTCGCGGCCGCCCGGCTGGTAATCGTGGCCGGTGAAGACGCGCGTCGCGTCGGGCAATGCAAGAATGTCCTGGATGGACTTCCAGAGGATTTTCGCGCTGCCGCCGGGGAAGTCGGCGCGCGCGGTGCCGGAATCCGGCATGAACAGCGTGTCGTGGACGAAGGCGGCATCGCTGACCACATAGCTGACCGAAGCACATGTGTGCCCCGGCGAGAACATCACCCTCGCGTCGATCGAGCCGACCTTGAAGGTGTCGCCGTCGTTAAAGAGCCGATCCCACTGCCGCCCGTCGGCGGGAAAATCCGGCCAGTTGTAGATGTCCTTCCAGAGCGCCTGCACGTCGACGACATGTACGCCGGTCGCGGTCGGGGCCCCGGTTTTATCCTTAAGATATTCGGCAGCCGAGAAGTGGTCGGCGTGCGGGTGGGTGTCGAGGATCCACTCGAGCTTAAGGCCTTCGCTGGCGATGTAGGCGAGGATCGCGTCGGCCTGCTCGGTCTTCGTCGCGCCCGACTTCTCGTCGTAGTCGAGCACGGGATCGATGACGGCGCATTTTTGCGTCGCCGGATCGCTGACGACGTACTGGATGCTGCCGGTGCGCGCCTCGTAGAAGCCTTTCACCTGAGGCTTCGCCTGCTCCCGGCGCACAGGGCGGTTCGCGGCGAGCCATGTCCGGGCGGCCTCCAGCTTGATGCCGATTTGGGTCGCCGTGGCGATCAGCTTGTCGTTGCTGAACCCCGCCACGTCGGCGTCGCCGGCGAGAATCCACATGTAGAAGGCCCGCGCGCCGGAGCGGCAGTGCGCGATGACCGGGCCGTCGGATGCGACGATCGCCTCGGCGAAGCGCCGCACGTCATCCTTGGTCATCGACGTGCTGGTGACGGGGATGTGGACGTAAGAGAGGCCGGCCGCCTTGGCCGCCGCGGCCTCCGCCTCCGTGCCCGGCTGCGCGGCGTCTTCCCCGTCGGGCCGGTTGTTGATGACGGTCCTGAAACCGAGGCGCTTCAGTTCCGAAAAATCCCCGGGCAGGAGCTGCCCCGCGACCGAAAACTTCTCCGTGACGGGAATGGGTTTCATGGAACAGCTCCTTGACGCTCGCCGTTATCGATTACATAGTTACGTATAATTAGATATGAAAATCTGCAAGTCTGCAAGTCTGCAAGTAGGAGGAGCGTCGTGGAAGCTGCGGCCCAGAAGCACATCGCAGCCGTGCCCGACCTGAAGCACGGGGTGGTCATCGTCGGCGGCGGCGCGGCCGGGATCACCGTCGCGGCCGAGCTGATGCGGCGTGACGCCCGCCTCGACATCGCGATCGTCGAGCCGGCGGAGACCCACTCCTACCAGCCGGGCTGGACGCTGGTCGGCGCGGGCGTGTTCAGTCGCCGGCAGACCGCGCGCGAGGAGCGCGCGCTGATCCCGAGCGGCGTGGCATGGATCAAGGCCGCGGTCAGCGCCTTCGATCCCGACAACAACCTCGTGCGGCTGAGCGACGGCCGCGCCGTCGGATACGACTACCTTGTCGCCTGCCCGGGCTTGAAGATCGACTGGGACGCGATCGCGGGGCTGAATGAGACACTCGGCCACAATGGCGTGTGCAGCAACTACCGCGCCGACACCGCCGAATACACCTGGCGGCTGATCCGGGAATTTCAGGGCGGCACGGCGCTGTTCACCCAGCCGGCGATGCCGATCAAATGCGCCGGCGCGCCGCAGAAGATCATGTATATGATGGCCGACCACCTGAAGCGCAGAGGCAAACTCTCCGCCTCGACGCTGAAGTTCTGCCTCGCCGGAGACGCGCTGTTCGGCGTGTCGTTCTTCGTGCCGCCCCTGCAGAAGGCCGTCGACGGCTACGGCATCGAGGTCTGCTACCGCCACACGCTCAAGGCCGTCGACGGGCCGAAGAAGACCGCGCTGTTCGCGGTCGCCAACAAGGACGGCGCGACAAGCGAGGTGGCGATGCCGTTCGACATGGTCCATGTCGTGCCGCCGCAGACGGGTTTGGACGTCGTGAGCGAGAGCCCGCTTGCCAACGCGGCGGGCTGGATCGAGGTCGACCAGGCGACGCTGCGGCACGTGCGCTACCCTAACGTCTTCTCGCTCGGCGATGCCGCCTCGACCTCGAACGCCAAGACGGCGGCGGCGGTACGGTTGCAGGCGCCGGTCGCGGTCGCAAACCTGCAGGCGGCGATGGCCGGCAAGCCAATGCCGAAGGCCTATGACGGCTACGGCTCCTGTCCGCTGACGGTGGCGCTCGGCAAGATCGTGCTGGCGGAATTCGCTTATGGCGGCAAGGTGACGCCGAGTTTCCCCTTCGACCCGCGCGTGCCGCGCCGAAGCATGTGGTACCTCAAGACCAAGTTCCTGCCCTGGCTCTACTGGTCGCACATGCTGAAGGGCGGGACGATCGACATCAAACATCGGGAGCGCGGCTGGTGAGAGGGCACCCGGCTCTCGACCACCGCTTCCTTAAGGCTGGCTTAAGCTTCGAGGCGCCCCGCAGATTTGTGCCTCGAAGCGAAGCGAGTTCCCGTTTGAAGCAACCCCACCGCCAGCACCTCGCCTGTGCCGCCGTGCTCGCCGCCGGGCTCCTGGCCTCGCCGGCGGCGGCGCAGGACGGCGCCGCGATCGCGGCGAACGGAGTTTCCGGCGCGCCAGCCTGCGCCTCCTGCCACGGCGCGCACGGCGAGGGCAACGCGGAGAGCGGCTTTCCCCGGCTGGCCGGCCTCGACGCCGCCTACCTCGTGCACCAGCTTGCATCCTTCGTCGACGGCACGCGCAAGAACGACACCATGCAACCCATCGCCAAGGCCTTGACGCCGGAGCAGCGCGAAGCGGTCGCCGAATTCTACGCCGGCCAGCAGGTCGCGGACGCGACTGCTGAGAAACCGGACGCCAAACTTCTCGCGCGCGGCGCCGCGCTCGCAACCACCGGCGACTGGTCGCACGGCGTCCCCGGTTGCAGCCAATGCCATGGCCCGGCCGGCCAAGGCGTTGGGACCGCCTTTCCGCGCCTCGCCGGCCAAGGAGCGATTTATATCGAGAACGAGATCGCGGCCTGGAAGGACGGCAAGCGCGGCAACGACCCGCTGCACCTGATGAGCGGCATCGCCCATAAGCTCAGCGATGACGACGTCAAGGCGGTCGCCGCCTACTACGCGAGCCTCCATGTCGCGTCGAAGGACAGCCCCATGACTGACACGCCCACCATCGATGCGAGGACATGGGTCGCGGGTGTGGTCTTCCTCGGCCTCGCCGGCTTCATCGGCTATTCGCTTCCGCATCACGCCGAGATGCAGTCGAGCACGGCCCCGGCAGCATCCGCAGCGAAGCCGGCGGCAAAACCGTCTGCAACAGTCCAGTTCACGCCCGTTCCCGAGGAAAAGCTGCCGACAGGCGAATTCGGCAAGATGGTCAAGCTCGGCGAAGCGATCTTCACCGACACGAAGGCGAACGCCGGCGCGTTCGTCGGCAACGACCTGCGCTGCGCGAGCTGTCATCTCGACCGCGGCCGGCTGGCGAACTCCGCGCCGTTCTGGGCGGCCTACCTCGTCTACCCGGCCTATCGCGCGAAGAACGGCCACGTGAACAGCTTCGCCGAGCGCATGCAGGGCTGCTTCCGCTTCAGCATGAACGGCAAGGCGCCACCGCTCGGCGACAAGGTCCTGGTCGCGCTCGAGAGCTATGCCTATGCGTTGGCCAAGGGCGCGCCGACCGGGGAGAAGGTTGCGGGGCAAGGCTATCCGAAGCTCGCGGAGCCCGCCAAGATCGATTACGCGCACGGCCAGCAAGTCTACGCGCAGCACTGCGCGCTCTGCCACGGCGCGGACGGCGAGGGCCAGAAGACCGCCGACGGCGCCGTCGTGTTCCCGCCGCTGTGGGGCGCGCGCTCCTACAATTGGGGCGCCGGCATGAGCTCGATCAACAATGCGGCCGGCTTCGTGAAGGCGAACATGCCGTTCAGCGAGGGCAATACGCTCAGCGATGCCGAGGCCTGGGACGTCGCGGCCTATATCGACAGCCACGAGCGGCCGCAGGACCCGAGGTTCAAGGACTCGGTCGCCGCGACGCGCAAGGCGCACCACGATTCGCCGCTCGACATGTACGGGCAGACCGTCAACGGCGCGACGCTCGGCGAGCACTCGCCGCCCGCGGGCACGGTCGGGGAGTGACCCATTCATATCATCGCCGTCCAGACGGCGAGCCATAAACGAAGACAGGGAGGTTGCCATGACGGACTTGAAGCGACGCCATATCATCCAGGCGGCGGGCGCCGTCGCGGCCGCCGGAATGCTCGGCCTGCCGGAAGCGGCCGCCGCGAAAGCCGCCGACGTCGCATCCGAGATTCCCGCGGACGGACGGCCATTGAAGGACCTCGCCGAAGCGCTCGCCAAGGCGCCGCGCCGCAGGGACTTCAAGACCGTGCCGATGATCCTGACCAAGCCGTCCGAGTGGGACGACGAGGCGCTGAGGCTCGTGGTCGACTACAAGTCGCCGCACAAGCAGGCTTGGGACAACACCGTGATCGGCGGCCCCTGGCTGAACCTGATGCGCAATTCCCTCAACGCGCAGATCTGGTCGTTCAGGCACCCCGATTTCCTGGTGGTGTCGGCGACGCACGGCTCCGCCCATTTGGCGCTGCTCGACCAGTCGATCTGGGACAAATACCAGCTGACCAGGCTCGCCGGCGACAAGTTCAAGACCAACACTCTCATCGTCGACGCCAAGGGAGCCACGGCGGACGCGGAGGACTTCGAGAACGCCGACGGCGTCTACTCGCCCGCCAACAACTCGATCCCCGCGCTGATAAAGCGCGGTGTCGTCTTCCTGTCGTGCCACAACGCCATCTGGGAAGAAGCCGCGGCCCTGATCAAGGCTGACGCCAACCCCGACAAGCTCACGCACGACCAGCTCGCTGCCGAGCTGACGAACCACCTCCTGCCGGGCGTCGTGCTGACGCCGGGCGCGGTCGGCACGCTGCCGGAGCTGCAGCGGGCCGGCTTCGCCTATGCAGCATAAGGGAGGGATGCCGATGCGAATTCTCATCCTGGCGACGGCCATCGCGTGCGCAGCGTTCGCAACCACCGTTTCCGCCGCGGACGGCTGGAACGGCAAGGCCCAGGCGCCAGGCTATCGCGGCGAGGTCTTCCCGCCGTGGCAGCACGGCACGAACAGCGACGTCGAGGACCGCGGCTTCGAGTTCACCGTGCCCGAAGTCAACAGCATAGCGGACTTCCACGGCGACATCTCGGACCCGAAACTCGTCCTCTACGTCGGCGGAAACTACTTCTTCGCCATGGCGCCCTTGGTCAAGGCGTTCGAGGCGGTACACCCCGAATACAAGGGAAAGATATTCTGGGAAACCATTCCGCCGGGCTTGCTGGTTCGGCAGATGGATGCCGACGGAAAGATTACGTCCGGCAATCTCACCTTCACGGCAAAAGCCGACGTCTATTTCGCTGGCCTGAAGAAGGTCCAAGACCTGATCTCGCAAGGCAGGCTCGATGGACCCGCCGTGCCCTATGTGACCAACGACCTCGCCATCATGGTCGCCAAGGGCAATCCGGGCCACATCACTGGGCTCAAGGACATGGGACGCGACGACGTCAGGTTAGCGATGCCCAATCCGGAATTCGAGGGCATTGCGCGGCAGATCAAGATGTCACTTGCCAAGGCCGGTGGAGACCAACTCGCAGAGAAGGTCTACGAGACGAAGGTGAAGGACGGGTCGACGATCCTCACCCACATCCACCATCGGCAGACGCCACTGTTTCTGATGCAAGGCGTTGCCGACGCCGGCGTCACGTGGAAGTCGGAGGCGATCTTCCAGGAGCAGGCTGGTCACCCGATCGAACACCTCGACATCCCCGCCGGCCAGAACACGACCGCGATCTACGCGGGGGCCGAGGTCCACAACGCGCCGCACCCGGACGCTGCAAAGGCATGGCTGTCGTTCATTCAGTCGGACGAAGCGTTCGCCGCGTTCGAGAAGTACGGTTTCAAGCGCTACAGCGGACAGTAGGCCGTGCATTCGGGATCGCACAGTGTCGGGTGCGCCCGCCTTCGGTGACGCGGCATTGCGCGCAATCGCCCTCGTCAGAAATGAGCTAAAAAATGGAATCTGCCCGATGAATGCGGTTGCCCTCGGCCCTTTTGTCTTCTCCGTCCACCAGGCCGCGGCGCTCGCCGGCGTGTTCGTCTTCATTGCCGTCACAGCGGTGTTGGCGTGGCGCGTTGACCCCGTGATCGGAAAGTGGTCGAGCTGGGCCCTGATCGCGGCGCTCCTCGCTGCGCGTGCCGGTCACGTCGCCCTGCACTGGGACAGCTTCGCCGCGGAGCCGTGGAGGGTGTTCGCATTCTGGCAGGGCGGCTTCCAGCCGATCGCCGGACTCGTCGGCGCCCTGCTCGTCAGCATTTTCTTTATCCGATCGGTCAAGGCAGGCGTCGCGGCCGCTGCAGCGATCGGCCTGAGTGTGCTCGTCGCGGTCGCCGTCACGCAATTGACCAGAGCCACGCTCGGCCAGGCCGCGCCGACCTTCGCCCTCGAGCAGATGCAGGGGCCGCCGCTCGCGATCAGCGCGATGGCCGGCAAGCCCGTCGTCGTCAACCTCTGGGCAAGCTGGTGTCCGCCGTGCCGGCGAGAGATGCCGCTGCTCGCCAAGGTCGCAGCGAGCCGCGACGACGTGGTCTTTCTCTTCGTCAACCAGGGCGAGGGGACGCAGGCGATCCGTTCGTACCTCGCGTCACAGCACCTCGAGCTTGGCCACGTCCTGCTCGACCAGTCGATGCAGGTGCCGCGCCACTACCGCACGGTGGGATTGCCGACGACACTGTTCCTGAGAGCCGACGGCACCCTCGCCGACATCCACGTCGGGGAGGTGTCGCCTGAAAGCCTCGATGCCGAAATCAGCAAGCTTATAGGTCCGACGTGAGGTGAACCTAGCTTCGGAGAGTCGGTCGCTTTTCCAACTTTTCCTTCTGAATTGTGCGCTTTGCACAGTCTCCGGGCCTCGGCAAATCGATTATACTGCCGGAAGCCGGTTGCGACCTTTAAGTTTGCCTTAAGCTCAGACGACCCTCGTCGCCGCCGGACAATCGAGGGCCGACCATGCGTTCAACGCGATCAGAAGGATTCGCCGGCACGATCCAGGCTGGGAAGGGTGCTCCCGTCGAATGCGCCGTCCGCCGCGGCGGCGCAACGCCAACGCGGCGTCAGCTCGTGGTCGGCGGCCTGGCGATGGCTGTCGCCGCGGGCGCGAGCAGTTCCGTGCGAGCGGCGTCTCTCGTTGTCAGAAGCATTCGCGTCGACGTTTCGAACATCGCTGACTACCGAAGCGGCCTGGCTCGCCTGGCGTCTCGCTACAAGACCGCGCTCGTCGACATCGGGGCGGAATGGTGCGAGGTCTGCTCGGTCATCAACCAGAGAATACTTCCCGACCCCGAGGTGCAGCGCGCCCTCGAACACGTCGCGCTCGTGGGCGTCGACGTGACCCAAACGAATCGGACCACGCGCGAACTCCTTCAATATCTCCACGCCGACGGGCCGCCGACGGTGTTCATCGTCGACACGGCGAACGGCCGCGAATTCGCCGGCACGCGGTCGGTCGGATCGTTCACCGCGGCCGACCTCCTGCGGCGGCTCCGGCCATTTGCACCAGCCTGACGCAGGTTGGCGGCAGGTTGCGGTGACGGCCGGTGCAAACCGTGTCGGACCGATCTTGCGATGGAAACCTCTTGTAACAAGATCGCGCATGAGCCGGGGACGAACTGCGCGACGCACGGCGGTGGATCCCGCGAAAGGCGCTGAATCTCGTGGCATGCCGAGCAGCCAGTGCAGGATGCCTTCTAGCCCAAAGGGCGCGCTTGGCGCCGCATGGACGAGCTTGTTCGCAAGATAGCCCCGCGACGTCGGGTCGATCGGAAAGTCGTGGAGTCTGCCATCACCGTCAATCTCGTATCTCTCAAAACCGGCGTGCATCCTCCCAGTGCGCGTTCTTTCGAGGACACTCCCAGTCCCTCCTCCGGAGGGCTGTGATCCAGATCAAACCGAGGTTAGATTGAATAGAAATCACTCCCGCCCGTCGCGTGGCCGCTCGGCCGAATGTACGAGGCCGGCGACCGCTCCGGCAACGGCGACGCGCTCACGTGCCTGCCCCCGACGGAAGCACCACGACCTTCGTGCCCGATGGAGTGCGGCTGTAGAGGTCGATCACGTCCTGGTTCATCATGCGGATGCAGCCCGACGACATCGACTTTCCGATCGACCACGGCTCGTTGGTGCCGTGGATGCGGTAGAGCGTGTCCTTGCCGTTCTCGAATAGGTAGAGGGCGCGCGCGCCGAGCGGGTTGTTCTGCCCGCCGTCCATGCCGACAGACCATTTCTTGTAGGTCTTCGGATCGCGCGCGATCATGTCTGACGTAGGCGTCCAGCGCGGCCACTCGCGCTTGTAGGCGATATTGGCGGTGCCTGACCACTCCATGCCGGCCTTGCCGACGCCGACGCCGTAGCGCAGCGCCTTTCCACCACCCTGCACGAGGTAGAGGAAGTGGTGGGCCGGGTCGACCACGATCGTCCCCGCCGGCTGGTCGGTCGGGTAGTCGACGAGCTGGCGCATGTAGCGGGGCTTGAGGTCGGCGAGCGAGACGGCCGGGACGGGAAACTTCTCGTCGGTGACCGCGCCGTAGCGCTCCGCGCCCGGCATTGCCGGGGTCGGCGCGGCGGCGAACGGCATCGGGTCTGGGCCGGACACGGTGGTGCAGGCGGCAAGGCACACCGCCAGCGCCAGCGCGGCGGAAACCCGCGCCGTCATAGACGCAATTGAAGTACGCATTATTTCACGACGTCGCCAGCCGCCTGCCGGCGGCGCGCCTCAGCCAGCGCTTCCTTGAAGCCCTTGTAGTCCAGCGCCATCGTCCGGAACGGACCGATCAGATAGGTCGGCGTTCCCTGGAGGCCAAGCGCATTGGCCTGATCCACGTTGCGCTGAAGCAGCGCCGCGATGGCCGCGGAGTGCGTCTTCAAGTCCGCGTCGAGCCGCGCCATGTCGACGCCGGAGGCCTTGACCGCCTCCAGCATCCGGTCCTCCGGGACCTTGATGCCGGGGATCGCCATCAGGGCGCCGTGGACGAGGTCGTACTTGCCTTGGTACTTCGCCGCCAAAGCGAGCTGCGCGCCGTAGACCGAGGCCTTCGTCAGGATCGGCCAGTCCTTGTGGACGAGGCGGACCTGGCCGTCCTCCCTGACGATGCGGTTCAGGTCGGGCTCGGCCTTCTTGCAGAAGGGGCAGTTGTAGTCGGTGAAGGCGACGATGGTAACGTCGCCCTTGGGGTTGCCGCTGACCGGGGCGTCCGGGTCGTTGAGGATCGCGTTCTTGTGAATGTCTTGCGCGAGCGCGGCGCCCGATCTCCCGGAAAGGAAAAGCGGCAGCGCCGCCGCGGCCGCCGCCATTATGATGAAGTTCCTGCGTTGCATGCGACGTCTCCTGGGAAGCGTTTCAGACGCCCGCCTGGGCGAGGCGCGCTTCAATGCTTTGGACGGTGATTGGGCCGGTCAGGCGCGAGCCGGGGATTTCGCGGCCGTGTACGTCGACGAGAAGCAGGGTTGGCGGCCCGACGACCGCGAAGCGCGCCATGAGGGCGCGGGTCGCCTCGTTGTAGGCCGTCACGTCGGCGACGATGCTCGGAAGCGCCTCGAGCCGGCCGCGGACGGCGGGCTCGGCCATCACGGCCTCGTTCGACTTGCAGACCGTGCACCAGTCGGCCGTGAAGGAGACGAGTACCGGATGCCCGGAGGCCTGCGAGGCGGCGAGCGCCTTGTCGAGCGCCGCCAGCGACGTCACGCGCGCTTCAGGGCGGTCGGCGAGCGTGGTTGCGGACATGCCAGGCAGGCTCTGGAGGGGACTGAACGGATCGCCGTTGCCGGCGGCAGCGCCGACGATCAGCACGGCGCCGTAGACGACGGCGGCGACGCCTGCCGCCTTGCCAAGCCGTCGCATCGGGCCGCTCGTCGCATCGAGCCGATCGAAGGCGCCGACGAAGACCGCAGCGCCGATCGCGAACACGCCCCAGAGGCCGAGGACGGCGGGACCGGGGAGCAGTCGCCCCACGAGCATCACCGCGATCGCGAGGAACACCGCGCCGAAGACCGGCCGGATGCGGTCGAGCCACGGCCCGGCCTTCGGCAGGATTCCGGCACCGAAGGTGCCCACGGCCACCAGCGGCAATCCCATGCCGAGGCCGAGCGCGAACAGCGCCGCGGCGCCCTTGCCGGCCTCGCCAGTCTGGATCGCGTAGAGCATGGCCGCGGCAAGCGGGGGCGTGACGCATGGCCCACGATTAGGGCCGACCCGAAGCCGAGCAGCGCAGCTCCGGCCAGTGAGCCGTTTCCGCCGCGGCCGGAAAACCGCGCGGCGATCCCGGCCGGCAGCGCCAGGTCGTAGACGCCGAACATCGACAACGACAGCGCCACGAACAGCGCGGCGGTCAGGCCGAGCGCCCAAGGTGTCTGCAGCGCCGCCTGGAGGTTGGCTCCCGTCAGCCCCGCAACGAGGCCGACAAGCCCGTAGGCTCCGGCCATGGCCAGCGCATAGGTGAGCGACAGCACAAAACCCCGGCCCGCAGACAGCCTGCCGCCGGCGCCGCCTAGCATTGCCGACAGGATCGGGATCATCGGGAAGACGCAGGGCGTCAGTGACAGCAGCAGGCCGAAGCCGAGGAAGGCGGCCAGCATGGGGACGAGGCCGCCGCCTAGAAGGGACCCTAGGTCGCCGTCGCCGCCCGCGGCTGCGCCAGCCGGCTGCCCTGATGGCGGCGCATGCTTTTCCGTTCCCGAAATTTGGGTCCTTGCGCCGTCGTCCCCGCCAAGCCCGGCCTTCATCTCGGTGACGGCAAGCGTGGCGATGTCGACCGACCGGGTGAGCGGCGGATAGCAGATCCCCTGCTCGGCGCAGCCGCGCGACACGACCTCGATCTGGCCTGACGCAGGCAGCCCGATCAGGCGGCCCTCGACGCCGCTGTGATAGACTTCCACCACTCCGAAATTGGGATCGTCTTTGGAATCGCCTGCCGGCAGGGCGAGAGGCAGGTCCCTGCCGTTAAGCTTCGCCTGCAGGCTGTCGCGGTAGAGGTAGTTGCCCGGCGCGATTGCAAAATGCAGTGTCAATCCGTCTGCGCCGCTTCGCTCCACAGTGAGGCCGAAGACTTTGTCCGCCGGCGGCGGCGTCCCCGCGACAGCCATACCGGACGCAAAAAGGCCGAGAAAGGCGATGAGAAGCGCGATACTTGTTTTTATTCCGACCGACATTCGCTGCGTTGGTCCTGCTGTGACGACGAGCGCGGACCAACGTTCGGCAGCTTAAGCCAGCCTTAAGGCGCGGAGGCGAAGGCCAACCAAGATAAAGGGAACCGGAACACACATGCGCATTCTGGTGGTCGAAGACGACGCCGTCCTGTCCGATGGCTTGAAGGTTGGCCTGGCGCTCAATGGCTGGACGATTGATCCCGTCGGCTCCTGCGACGAGGCTCGGGCGGCGCTGGCCGCGATCCGCTTCGACGCAATCGTTCTCGACGTGATGCTGCCGGACGGCTCCGGCCTCGACCTCCTGGCCGACATGCGGCGTGACCGTGATTTGACGCCGGTGCTGCTGCTGACCGCGCTCGACGAGACGGCTGACAAGGTGCGGGGTCTCGACACCGGCGCCGACGACTACCTCGGCAAGCCGTTCGACCTCGATGAGCTTTCAGCCCGCCTCAGGGCGCTCGGCAGGCGGCAGGCGGGACGCGCCCATCCCGTGCTGACTGCGGCAGGCATCGTCATCGACCCGGCGACACAGGTCGCGACGATCGACGGCCGCCCGCTCTCGCTCTCGCGACGCGAACTCGCCGTGCTCACGGCGCTGATGGAGCGTCCAGGGGTCATCCGGTCCCGCGCCGAGATCGAGGACCGGCTCTACGGTTGGCAGGAAGAGGTGGAGAGCAACGCCGTCGAGGTCCACATCCACAACCTGCGAGGCAAGATCGGCCGCGACGCGATCGAGACGGTGCGCGGGCTCGGCTACCGCATTCGGATGCCCTCATGAGTTCGCTTCGCCGCCGTCTGTTCGTTCTCCTGATGGTCGCGACCGGCGTGATCTGGCTGTGCGCCGTCGGCTGGATCTACTTCAGCAGCCGCGCCGAGCTTCAGCACGTCCTCGACACGCGCCTGCAGGAGGCCGCGCGCATGGTGCATTCGCTGGTGGCGAGCGGCAACGTCTCGGCCGCCGCCACTGTCGCTCCAATCGATGATGTTGCCTACACGAAGCAACTGTCCTGCCAGATCTGGTCGTTCGACGGCCGACTCGTCGCGCGCTCCAGCGGCGCGCCGGACCAGAGCCTAGCCCAGAACAAGGAGGGCTTTGCCGACCGCGACGTCGGCGGTGAAAGTTGGCGGATCTACACGATCGTCGACCAGCACAAAGGGGTCCGCGTCGCCGTCGGCGACCGCATCGGCCTGCGCAACCAGCTTGTGCGCGATCTCGTCACAGGGCTGGTGGCGCCTGCGCTGCTGATCGCGCCCCTTCTCGGGCTCATGATCTGGGCGAGTCTTGGTCGAGGATTGAAGCCGCTCAATGTCATCGCAGGAGACATCGCGCGGCGCGATGGCGAGGACATGCAAGCCATCGCATTGAACGAAACGCCCTCCGAAGTGCGCCCACTGCTCGCGGCCCTCAATGGACTGTTCGGCAAGGTGGAGGCCGCGAGACGCCACGAGCGCGAGGTGGCTGCCTTCGCCGCGCATGAGCTGCGAACGCCGCTGGCAGGCCTCAAGACCCAGGTCCAGGTCGCGCTGGCGGCGACCGATGCCGCAATCCGCGAGAAGGCCCTTCGCCAGGTGCTCGTGTCGGTGGACCGCACCGCACGTCTTGCACGGCAACTCCTCGCTTTGGCCAAGCTCGAGGCGTCGGCGGTGCCGTCAGCGACAGAGACCACCAATGCCGGGAGCCTGCTCCGAGAAGTTGTCGCCGAGTGTGCTGCTCCCGCTGGCCTTAGCGTTGAGGTCGATCCGGCGCTGGACGGTCTGAGCCTGAAGGCGGATCGCGAGAGCCTCCAACTGATCGTGAGGAACCTCCATGAGAACGCTGTCGCGCATGCGTCGGCGCCGGGGCGGATTCGCTGGACGGCGCTCGCTGAAGGAAACGGTATTGCTGTGACAGACGAAGGACCCGGCATCCCGGAAGACGAGCTGCCCTTGGTCGCGCAACGTTTTTATCGCGGCCGGAACCGGACAGCGACTGGCACCGGCCTGGGGCTGACGATCGCAAAACTGGCGGCGGATAGGGTCGGCGCTCAACTGAGTCTGCTGAACCGCGGAGACCGCTCCGGGATGACCTGCCGGGTCATATGGCGACGCGGAACGGCGCCAACGTAAGGCAAACGCACGTTGCGATCAGGGGACCTACCCCCTGTTGGCGATGGCGACGATATCGGCTGTTGGAAAGGCACGTCGTGGTGACCCGTCGACGATTAGGGGATGGGATGTCTCTTCCCGGTAACGTCGCCGAAAGTCCAGAATCGGTATCCGGAAATCCACGGCGATGCATGGCAATTTGCACCGGGATCAGGCGTACCGGCAGCGAATCCAGGTGGTCAGCGCGATCAGCGCTCTTCGCGTTTCGAGTCCTGTTAACACGGCGTTTTGCCTTCGCTTCAAATTTAACGTCTCGCCTAAGTCGAATTTCACCAGTGCGTGTCAATGTTCGCAGCGATGAGTTCTCCCGGCAGGGCGCCTTACATCAGTGTTGCATTTCCAAAACAAGATCTTGCGCATGATCGCGCGTGGCGCGCCGCTGGCGGAGACCACGCGGCAACTTTGCGTGGAGGCCGAGCGACTGCTCCCCGATACGGTCTCCTCCGTGCTCACCGTCGACGCAGCCGGACACCATGGCCGCATTACGGAAGCCGAGATGCGCGAAATTCTTGAAACCGCCGTGCGCCCCGCGGTTTCATGGTCGCGACCCGAGACATAAGTTCGTTCGTGGTTGCCGGGCTAACCACCGTGAACCCTTGGGAAGCGTCTTTGTAGTTCGCCGGTCACGCGAGATCCGAAGATAGGATGAAGACGCGCAGGAGTGGTGGCGTTATAGACGTCTCATCATGGCAACAATAATGACGAGCGTATCTGTCGCGGAAGCAAAAGCTCGCTTCTTCGTCCTGGTTGCCGAGGTCGGGCACCGCGACCATTGTCGGAGAACGCAGCCGATACGCTAGCGACCCTTTTCCTGAATCCATTCAAAGCCTGAATGTCAGAACACGATAATGCGGCCGGGCGTCGTCGATGGGGTTTGCCGGCTTCGCAGATAGGCCTCCAATGCCTCGATGGCCGTCACCGGCGTCTGGCGGCGGTCCCGGCCGAATTGGGCGGGCACGCCCTGGGCAGTGACGAAGGCGACATCGTAACAGGCTGCAGGGTCGAGCTTCGCATCGCCGACGAAGATTTCAGAGATGCGGTAGCCGACCGGGTTTTCGATCTTCGCAAGGATCGTCAGGCCGCAGAAGCGCTTCACGAAGCCGCCTCTCTGGTCGAAGGGATCGGGCGAGAACGTCCGCCGCAGGTTCTGCTCCATCATCGTACGGACTTCCTCGCCCGTCAGCGTCGCCGTCATGACGGGCGGGTTAACCGGGATGATGTTCCATAGATCGTTCAGGGTGACCGGGCCGGGCGGCACAGCCGCGCCGTATCGCCAGCCGTGCGAGAACGCGATCTTCCGTCCGGACGCCTGGCAAAGCGCGGCCAGCAGCAGGTCGTCCATCGGGCAGTCGAACATGGTGTTCCGGTGCAGCGCGGCGTCGACGTGGCCGACGCGAGCGGCCAGCCTGTCTCGCGCCGGCGCGACGACCGCCTCGACGAGGTCGCGCATGCGGGGCTCGGCCTCGATCCGGTCATCCATCGCGACGAGCTCGTGCCGCTCCACCTTGACCTCGCCGTGGTCGACGCTGAGATCCAGCCGTCCGACGAAAGAGCCGTGGCACCCGGACTGGATGATGACCGCGCCGTTGACGACAATCGGCCGCTCGAGGCGGTCGTGGGTGTGGCCACTCAACACCACGTCTATTCCGTCGACCAGTCCGGCGAGCTTGATGTCTTGCGGCAAGCCGAGATGCGACAGCACGACAATGAGTTCGACACCCTCCTCCTGTCGAAGCCTGCGGATCTCTTGCGGCAGCTCCTTGTCGCCGTCCGTGAAGCGCAGCCCTTCGCTGAAGTGCGGCGGCATCGTCTTGTCGATGATCGTTGCCGCGATGCCGATGACGCCGATCCTCAAATCGCTTCGCTCGACGATGCGCGAGGGCGCGAACGGCCGCCGACCCGTCTCCAACTCGTAACAGTTGATCGCCAGGACCGGATAGTCGAGACGCCCGGCCAGCGCCTGAAAGTGCGCAGGCCCCCACGCGAACTCCCAGTGCGCGGTCATGGCGTCGAGTCCGAGCGCGTTGGTCAGGGGGACAAGCGCCCCTCCCTTCGAGGCGACGGCGGCGTGGGTACCGTGGAATGTGTCGCCGTTGTCGAGCGCGACGACGGCGCCAGGGCGCTCCGCCCGGACCCGCTCGAAATACGCTGCGATCCGCGCGTATCCGCCGAGTATCGGAAACCGCGGCGTCGAGCCTTCCCAGACCAGCTCGGGATGCGGCTCGAGATAGCCGTGCGTGTCGTTGATCTGGAGAAACGTGATCGTTCGCTTCGACGGTGCGCCCATCTGTCCATCCTTTTCCGCGCAAGCTTAAGGCCCGCTTAAGGCGTCCACGGACCGCTCAGCGCACGCGCGCGAAGTTCGCTGCGCCGCGGACCACGCCATTGCGCTCGGGCCGCGATGCCGGCCTGACCATGTCAAGCAGCGCCCGTTCCGGGTCGCCGGCGCCGAACACGGCCTCGATGCTGCGCACGCACAAGACCACGGACTCGTCGGCCAGGCTGTAGTAGACCTGCTTCGCTTGGCGGCGTGTCGTCACCAACTCGGCCTTGCGGAGCTCCGCCAGCTGCTGGCTGAGCGCCGGCTGGCCGATCCCGGTCGCCACGTCGATTTCCGCGACGGACTTCTCCCCCTCCAGGAGGAGCGACAGGATCATCAGCCGCTGCGGCTGGGCAAACTTCCGCAATTTCTCGCCAGCGTAGTCGGCCTGCTCGCGGGACTGCCACAAGGCTTTCATGCCGCGCTCCGGCAGAACCAGTCGGGCTTCTGCTGCGCCTTCTCGTCGACGGGAAGAAGCAGGGTTGTCCCGGCTGCCAGTCGGCGGGCGCCAGCTTCTCGCTGGAGTACGACGCCTGCAGCGCGGCCACCATCCGCACCATCTCGTCGATCGAGCGGCCCATCGTCAAAGGGTAGTGCGTGATCGCGCGGATGACGCCTTTCGGGTCGATGAAGTAGGTCGCCCGCACCCCGGCGCTGTTCTCGGCCGTCTCGTCGATCATCCCGTAGGTCCGCCCACCACCATCGAGGGGTCTTCGATGACCGGAAAAGGAACCTCGACCGAGAAGAGCTCGCGGATCGCCCGTGTCCAAGCGAGGTGCGAGTAAAGGCTGTCCACCGAAAGCCCAACGAGCGCGCAACCCATCGCGACGAAGCGGTCATGCGCCTTGGCCAGGGCGACAAACTCGGTTGTGCACACCGGCGTGAAGTCCGCCGGATGGGAGAAGAACACCAGCCACCGGTCCCGGTAGTCGGAAAGCCGGATCGGGCCCTTGGTCGACCGGGCGTCGAAATCGGGAGCGGCGTCGCCCATGCGAAGGGCGGCGGGCGGGGGTGGAGCGTCGCGTCGGTCATGAAAGCAGCAATCCCGGAACTGTCATTTACGGAATTTGTCGCACGGCCGTCGGGTTGACGCAACATGCTTACAAGGTTACATAGTTCAAGAAACCAGTAAGTGACAAGTGATGACTCTCGGGGAAGACGTTTCGCGGGTGGGCGCATGTCCGGACCCCCAGTGCCGTGTGGCTTACGATCTGATGTCTCTCGCCACGCCCCGCCGGACCGGTTTGCTCCGGGACGGTCCGTCTGTTCGCCGACACCAGTGCCCTCGTCCCGATTAGCCGAATGCAGCAACGATGCCTGACGCCCTGCTCCTCGCCAGATTCCAGTTCGCCTTCACGGTCGGCTTCCACTTCATCTTCCCGTCCTTCACCATCGGCCTGGCGAGCTACCACATGGTCCTCGAAGCCCTCTGGCTGCGGACCAGCGAGGGCGTCTACGCGAACCTGTTCCGCTACTGGGTGAAGGTCTTCGCCGTCGTCTTCGGCATGGGTGTCGTCTCGGGCATCGTGATGTCCTACCAGTTCGGCACCAACAGGTCGGTGTTCTCCGACAGGACCGGGCCGGTCATCGGGCCGCTGATGGCCTACGAAGTCCTCACCGCGTTCTTCCTCGAGGCCGGCTTCCTCGGAGTCATGCTGTTCGGCATCAACAAGGTCGGGCCGCGCCTGCACTTCCTCGCGACCTGCATGGTGGCACTTGGCACGCTGATCTCCGCCTTCTGGATTCTCTCAGCCAACAGCTGGATGCAGACGCCGACCGGCTATGAGATCGGCGCCAACGGCCAGTTCCTGCCCGGCCCGAGCTGGTGGGCGATCATCTTCAACCCGAGCTTCCCCTACCGCCTCGTGCACACCGTGATCGCATCCTACCTCACGACCGCCTTCGTCGTGGGCGGCGTCGGAGCATGGCACCTCTTGAAGGACAGCGCCAACCTCGGCGCCCGCAAGATGTTCTCGATGGCGATGTGGATGGCCGCGATCGTCGCGCCGATCCAGATTCTCGCCGGCGACCAGCAAGGGCTCAACACGCTCGAATACCAGCCCGCCAAGGTCATGGCCATGGAGGGCCACTACCAGAGTCATCCCGACGGCGCGCCGCTGATCCTGTTCGGCATTCCCGACAGCGCCACTCGCCGGTCTCGACACCGTGCCGGAAGATCGGCAACCGCCCGTCGGCGTCGTCTTCTGGGCCTTCCGGATCATGGTCGGCCTCGGTTTCTCGATGTTCGGGCTGGGACTGTGGAGCCTCGTCGCGCGCTATCGAAAGCGTCTTTATGACTGGGCGTGGCTGCATCGCGCGGCAATTGTCTTGGGCCCGGGTGGCTTCATTGCCGTCATCGCCGGCTGGGTCACGACCGAGGCCGGCCGGCAGCCCTTTACCGTGTACGGCCTGCTGCGCACAGCGCAGTCGTCCGCTCCCTTACACGCCCCGGAACCTTCCTCGTCCGCAAGGGCGAGCAACGGAATATTCCCGTCGCTTCCCTTCTCGGACCTATCATGGATTTCTCCGGCCATCCGATCGGGGCGGTGGAGATCGCGATGGACAATAGCGACTATGTCGCCATGGTGAAGAACGGACAACGCCTTGCGATCGGTACGGTAGGAGCCGCTCTACTAATCATCTGTTTGTTCGGGCTCCTGATCGCGCGCAGTATCTCTCGTCCGATTCTTCGGATAACCGACGCGATGCGCCTGCTGGCAGAGGGCCGCCATGATATCGAGTTGTCGACGGGCAGATAGGTCACGGTCGCGCCCAGCCGCTCGAGGAACCCGCACGGAGCGAGAACGGCGGGATGCTCGACCGCGGTGGTGATGATGTGCTCGCCCTTGTCCCTGAGCGCGAAGAACGTGCCCTTGATAGCCAGACTAGACTAGGTTGTTGGCCTCGCTGCCGCCGCTCGTGAACAAGATCTCATCGGGATGCACAGCCGAGCAGCTTCGCCATCTGGCAGCGGGCGTGGTCCAGGGCGGCCTTTGCCGGTGTGCTCGCCCAGTGTCCGCTGGATGGATTGCCAAAGGCTTCTTCCAGAAACGGCAGCATGGCTGCCACTACTGCCGGATCAATCGGCGTGCTGGCATTATAGTCGAGATAAATCGATCCCACGTGAGACCTCCTGTCGTTCCTGTTGGGCGGCCTCGGATGCGATCGGTTGACTTGGGGGCTTCCCTATTTCCCGCATTGCGACGGCGACCACCGCGCCTGATAGAAATGTCAGGGCGGCTATCGAAGCGATCGCCCACGACAGCCCAAAGCGATCGGCGATGAGACCCGCCGCGAGCGCGCCGATGGCGTAGCCGAGATCCCGCCAGAACCGGTAGACGCTGAGCGAGCGAGCGCGCCAGGTCGGGTGCGAGGCGTCGGAGACGGCCGCGATCAGGCTCGGGTAGACCATGGCAGTGCCGATGCCGAGAAGGAGGCTGCCGAGGAGCCACCACTCGAACTGGCGCGTCGCCGCGGTCAGGAACAGGCCGGCGGCCTGGACCCACATGCCGGCGACGATCAAGCCCTTGCGGCCCCATCTGTCACTCAAGGGACCGGTGACGATCTGCAGGATACCCCAGGTCGCCGGATAGACCGCCTTGAGGATGCCGATGCGCTCGATGCCGAGGCCGAAAGAAGCGAAGAACAGCGGGAAGATGCCCCAGCTCATGCCGTCGTTGAGATTGTTGACAAGACCGGCCTGCGAGGCGGCGAACAGATTGCGGTCCCGGAACGAGGTGAGCGCGAAGACCTCACGGAAGCTGATCGGCGCGGATTGCTGTGCATGGCCGGAGACCTCCAGCCGGACGTGGTCGCGCGTGTCGCGCACGAGCAAGATCGACAATGAGGCACCGAGGATCGCATAACCGATCCGAGATAGATCGGGATTGGGCGCAGCCCGTAACGCGAGGCCAGATAGCCGGTAAGAAACGCCGTCACGCCGACAGCGAGATAGCCGGCGAACTCGTTGAGGCCGACCGCGAGGCCGCGCGACTTCGGCCCGACGAGATCAACCTTCATGATCACCGTCATCGACCAGGCGAGCCCCTGATTGACGCCGAGAAGGGCGTTGGCCGCGATCACCCATTCCCAGCTCGGCGCCCAGATGATCATGAACGGGACCGGCAGGCCGAACAGCCATCCCAGCACGAGGACACGCTTGCGCCCCAGACGTCGGCGAGCTGGCCCGAGACGAGATTGGCAAACGCCTTGACGACGCCGAAGCTGACGATGAAGGAGACGATGAACGTCGTCGAGGCGATGCCGAACTCCTCGGAGCCGATAAGCGGGACGACCGTTCGTTCGATTCCGACCATGCCGCCGACAAAGGCGTTGATCACGACGAGCAGCGCGAATTGCGGCCAGTTCTCCCTGAGGCCGAGCCTGACGGGTGAACCCGCCTGGTCTGGAACCGATGCGGCTTTGTCCATGGGTTAGGCGGCCGCCGCAGCCAAGGCGGAATTGGCTGCCCGGAGCGCAGCAGCCTCGGGCGGAGCCGGCGGAATCTCGGCGAGCATGAAGCGGATGAACGCGGCCTCGCCGTCGATCCGGAGGGCCTCGTTGTGGCGCTTCTCGAAGCCGATGGTCGACCCGGGCTTGCCGCTCAGGCGCCGACCGCAGACCGAGCCGGCATAGGCTCCGGGCAGCACCTCGACATAGTCGGGAAGCGCCTTGAGCCGCCCCGCGCTCCGGAAGAGGTCCTTGGCGCCTTGCTCGGCGCTGACGGCGAGCTCGGTACGACCGAGATCGCCCACCATCAGTGTGTGGCCGGTCAACACGAACCACGGCTCGTCGGCCCGCCTGCGGTCGCTGACCAGGAGACAGATGTGCTCCGGCGTGTGACCGGGGTATGCAGGACAGTTGCGGTGACATTGCCGAGCGGGAGGACCTCTCCGTCGCGTACGCCTTTGAACGGGAACGCAACGTCCGCCTCCGCCGAGAGCACGTACGCGGCCCCCGCCGCTTCGGCGAGCGCACGGCCGGAAGAGAGATGGTCGGCATGAACATGGGTGTCGATGACGAAGTGGATGCGCATGCCGGCGTCGGCGGCGGCGCGCAGGTAAAGCTCGATGTCTCCAGCCGGATCGACGACGGCAGCGGTTGCTTTGCCGCCGCAGCCGAAGAGGTAGGAGATGCCAACTGGATCGGTGTGAAGGAATTGGCGAAGGATCATGGTCTTGCGCTCCTTGATACGACGATGTAGAACGTTCAATCATTCTGCTGAATATTCTACTATGGGACCGCCATGTCAAGCACCGGCCCGAAACAGGTGATCTACGCGAGCCTTGCCGAGGTGGCACGAGCGCTAGGTCACGCACACCGACTTGAGCTGTTGGAGCACCTCGCCCAAGGGGAGCGCAGCGTCGAAGAACTGGCGGCGCGCGCCCATCTGAATTTTGCCAACACGTCACGGCACCTGCAGATCCTGCGGCGCGCGCGCCTCGTTGAGACGGAGCGCCGCGGCAAGCATGTGCTCTATAGCCTTGCCGGCGATGTTGAGGTGGTGGCGCTAATCAAGGCGCTTGGCCACGTGGGTGAGCGAAACGTCGCCGAGGTCGGCCGCGTGATGACGGACTACTTCCGCGCGCGCGACGCGCTGGAGGCCGTGTCACGAGAGGACCTGGTCTCACGGCTGCATGATGGTCTTGTCACGGTCCTTGACGTGCGGCCGCAGGACGAGTTCGCGGTCGGGCATCTCCCGGGCGCGCTCAACATTCCGCTTGCCGAGTTGGAACGCCGCTTGGGTGAGCTTCCAGCAGACAGGGAAGTCATCGCCTATTGTCGCGGCCCCTATTGCGTTCTTTCGTTCGAGGCTGTCGCGGCACTCCGGGCACGCGGTTATCTCGTCCGCCGGCTTGAGGACGGTTATCCGGAATGGAAGACCGCCGGCCTTCCCGTCGAAGTGGCTGCCTGAGTTGAGACGGGAGCCAGCAATGGAAAAGAAGACAGGCGATACGCGAAACACAGACGCGACTTGGCCGATCGTGAACGGCAAGGACCATGCGTCTCCCTCCGTATTCCGGCCGGAGGCGCTGCTGCGCGAGGCTCGCCGGCAGAAGGAGCTGCCGCTACTCGCCGTTCCGTCCGTTTGCGTGCTCGATCCCGATGGCGATGTCGTGCGGCATCTCAAGCACACGGGACGGGTCCGAGTACACGAGGGCTGGGCCTGCTACCACACCGACCTTCTCACCTTCGATCTGGACGGCGTTGGGGAAGTTGGCATCATCGGCTGCGCGGTTGGTGCTCCCTTTGCGGTGCTCGTGGCGGAACAGCTCTTTGCTTCCGGCTGTCGGCTGCTGGTCAGCGTTACGTCTGCCGGCCAAATCACCAACAACGGACCGACGCCGTATTTCGTCCTGATCGACCGCGCCCTGCGCGACGAGGGAACAAGCTATCATTATCTCCCGCCGGCGGCGTTCGCCGAGGCGCCGAACGCTACGCTTCTTGCTCGTGTCGAAGAAGCTCTATCAGGGCTTTCGGGCGTTGCGGTCCACCGCGGCGCAACTTGGACAACGGATGCGCCCTATCGCGAAACTGAGGCCGCGATTGCATCCGCACGCGATCTCGGAGCGCTCGCTGTGGAGATGGAAGCCGCAGCTTTATATGCCTTTGCCGCTGTTGCGCATCGCTCCGTCATCTGTTTTGCGCATGTGACAAACGCCATGGCCCAGACCGTGGGAGATTTTGAGAAGGGTGAGGCTGATGGTGCCGCGGCAACGCTCGCCGTCATTGCCTCAGCGGTGCTGGCAGCGGCCGAGCCATGAACCCCGCGCAATCTCTACGGTCCCCTCCAATCCACTAGGTCGTCACGGATGAGTCGCGTAGGTGACAATGTCAATTGAACTTAAGCATCTCCGCTACGCTGAGGCGGCCGAGCGGCACGGAAGCTTCCGCAAGGCGGCGGACTCGCTTGCAGTTAAGCAGTCCAATCTCAGCCGCCGAATTCAGGCGCTTGAGGATCAGCTCGGCGTGAAACTGTTCGAGCGGACTAATGGCGGCGTGCGACCGACACCGGCTGGTCGCGATTTTGTGTATGGCGTTCGGCGCATCCTCGATGAGCTGCAAACCGTCACCGTCACCGCCAGTGCCAAAGCGGCCGGCAGGGGCGAGGCTGGAGGCATCACGATCGGCTTTTATACGTCGCTGTCAGCCGGCAATCTGCGCGCCACGCTGGTCGACTACGCTCGGCGTTTTCCGCAGGTGGAAATCAGCACGATCGAAGGATCGCGTGCGCGACCGTTCGGCGGAATCGAGAACGGCACGATTGACATCGTCATCGTAACCGGCGAGCCAGCACCGGATGGCAGCCGCTCGATGATGCTGTGGAGCGAGCGCATCATTGTCGCGTTGCCCGAAGACCATCCCCTCGTGGCCAACGAGATTATCTACTGGACGGACTTGAAGCGCGAGCGCTTCCTCCTGAGCGAGCGCGATCCCGGACCGGAGATTCATGACATCCTCGTCGCGAAGCTGGCGTCGCCTGGCGACCTGCCCGACGTCGTTCGGCATGACGTTAGCCCTGAGAATATCAAGAGCCTGGTTGGCGCCGGACGCGGTGTTAGCCTGATGTGCGAGGCATGCATGGGCGCAAGCTACGCCGGCACGGTCTATCGGGAAGCGCGCGACGGCAACGGTTCGACCCGGATCGGCTATCGCGCTTATTGGAAAGACTGCAATGATAACGCAGCGCTGCGGTATTTCATTCGGCTTTTGGAGGAGCGCTGCCCACCGGTTGCGAACGGGAACGGGCCGCGTGGCGGAGTTTCGTGAAACCACGATCCGTTGCCATGAACCGTTCGATCATCGGTGCGACGAGCTTGGCAGGCTCGACGGCTTTGCCGGTTTCGCGACCAAGGATCTCCGCATTATCCTGACGCTATGTACGTGTCTCAAACGTGTCATGCGGATCAGTCATCAGAGTTGCTGATAAAGGTGGAGCCGCGCGGCAGTGAAGCTACGAGGGGCGCGCATATCTGCCGTTCCGGATCGCGATGCAACCATGTCCCACCTCGTTCTTGCCGAAAATCCTCATCGTCGCGTAGCATGCAGTCTGTAGCGACTACAGGGGTCAAGACGGATTTTGGCGATGCGCGATCACGCCGTGGTGAAGGGTGTATGCAGCGGGCCGAGCTCGCCCAGCGGACGGGCTGCAATCTGGAAACGGTGCGCTATTACAAGAAGGTCGGGCTTCTGCCCGAGCCGCCGCGCACGGCGAGCGGCTACCGCAGCTATGACACCGCGCATGAACGGAGGCTTCGTTTCGTGCTGCGGGCGCGCGAGCTCGGCTTCTCGCTTGATGAAATCCGTGAACTGCTGCGGCTCGTCGACGAGCGCGACCAGCCCTGCGCCGAGGCGCGTGCCGTCGCGGCAGCACACCTTGACGACGTGCGCACGAAGATCGCCGATCTGAAACGCATGGAGCGCGTACTGAAGGATGTCGTCGCGCAATGCGCCGACGGTACGTTGCCGGAATGCCCGCTGATCGAGACGTTGTTCCGTCAGGCAGCAGTCGCTAGCGATCCACTCGCGGGCAGTGCGGCGGTTATCGCACCTCAGCGCGCACAATGACCCAAATTGATGCTGAGATAGGCGCGGTGTGATGGAGTTTCGAGAACGAACTGCGGCCAACGTCGGGTTTCGACTTAAGAATGACAGCCATCGGCAGCGCGCAGCTCACGTTCCGCCTGGAGCCGGTCATCGATATCGTGACCGGGAATTTTGCCGCGTACGACGTAGAGTTCGTATGCACGTTTGCTGATTTCCTTATGTGAAGGCATGGATCTGTTGGAGCCCTCATCAGCTTGCGATTTGTGGCCTGGCCCGCACTGATGTTGTTCACCGCGCCCGAATGAGCACCCGCAGCGCGGGCAGCGAACGGTCTCTTGCTCTTTGCATGTCTGATCCATGGCATATCTCCACTGCTAGATATTTCAGGAGTAGCGGCACCGTCAGTTCATCGGTCGGCATCATAACACTTGGCTGAAAACTGCGATGCGCTGCCCGCCACGACGATCCCTTAAAACAAGCATCATTCTTGCAATCAGAAGAAGCATCAAAAGTTCAATGATCGGCCTGAGGATGATCGCGGTTGATCGAAAGCCTCCTACTTTCCAGCCCATCAAAGCCCAAAACGACGGCTCATATCGATTCTAGTCGACAGCAATCTCGGTGCGACTGTATTCGACGGGCATCGCTCTTGCGAGGCGGTTGCATAGCCAAAAACATTTCAAGATAGGGGCCGCCCTTCAAGTCTTTGCCTGGAACAACCAGTCCGCCAGACGCTGACCGCTCCGCAGCAATCACCATCCCGGCTGCTGCAATGAGTGATTGAACCAACGGCGATTGGCGCATGGTGACGCGATTGTCTGCGCCAGAAACACGAAGTGTGGAAGAAGCCGTAAAACGGCGCGATCCAGAAGAAAGCGAGGAAGATCAACAGTGAGACTCGCTCTGTTGACGCTCGCAATGCAGCCGCCCGAGCCAGCCATTCATGGCGAACGAGCCGAACAGGGCAATCGAGATCCCCATGGCACGAGCGGCTCACATAGAAAGTCGTGGCTTGCCGGGAACACAGAACCGACAGCCACAAACCAATGGCAGCCACCGCGAAATCTGCGCCGTGCCGCCACCAATCTACCGATCGTGAGAATGCGCCTCGACGGTGCCGGAACACGCAGCATCCCCACTGCGCGGCCACGATCAGGGTCGATACCAAAGCGAGACCAAGGGTGTTCGATTGACCGAAGCGACCGAGAACCCGACGGAGGCAACGGCTGCTATGAACGCGGCTGCCGAGGCCGCTCCCTCGATCAAACGAATCTTCGCTGACTGCTCTTGAATCACGTCATGATCCACGCTATTTGTATTTCGTCGATGAACGAATAGGATGCTCAGTGGCGACTGTCAAACTTGGAACAAGCAGGCGGGCGAGACCGTGGCGCTGGTCGCGCCCCTACCGGCATGAGCAGGTGGCGAAGATCGCCAAGGCCCTGGCCCATCCGGCGCGGGTCAGATCGTCGAGACACTGCTGCAGCGGACAACCTGCATCGGCTGCGATCTCGTCGAGGAAATCGGGCTCGCCGCGTCGACGACATCGGAGCACTACGCATCCTCAAGGAGGCCGGGCTCATCATCGGCGAAATCGCCCGCCCCGCGGATCTGCTATTTGCTCGATCCTCGGGAATCGCTCCCTCACATCCTTCCTTCAAGCCATCGAAGCCGGGCAACCGCCGGCGTTGCCGGAGTAGTCGTATGTCGACATTCGAACGTTATCTGACCGTTTGGGTCGCGCTTTGCATTGTCACCGGTGTCGCACTCGGCCACTTCTTTCCGGCTTTCTTCCATGCGGTCGGCGCGGCCGAAATCGCCAAGGTCAATCTGCCCGTGGCGGTGCTGATCTGGCTGATGATCATCCCGATGCTGGTCAAGATCGATTTCGGCGCGCTGGGACAAGTAAAGGAGCACTGGCGCGGCATCGGCGTGACGCTATTCATCAACTGGGGCGTCAAGCCGTTCTCGATGGCACTGCTCAGCTGGCTGTTCATCGTTGGCTGTTCAAGGCCTATCTTCCGCTGACCAGATCACCAGCTATATCGCCGCCTCATCCTGCTCGCCGCCGCGCCCTGCACCGCCATGGTGTTCGTCTGGAGCAATCTTTC